>JAPXRA010000007.1:0-17412 GCA_033813795.1 Aeromicrobium sp.
GACCGGCTGAACGAGTTGCGCTGCTTTGCTACTCCCTGGGCTTGGCCGCCTACCTCAAACGCGAGGTGGCCTCTTGGCCGCACAAAGACCGGCCAGCGTTCGTCGGAACTTTTCACGAGTTCGGTGCCCAATGGGGAGCACCGGCAGAAGGTGACCGCGACGACCACAATTTCTGGGAGGAACGCCTGCCGAAACTGATGGCTGATCTGGCTGACGGCTTGGACAACAACCACAAATACGACTCGATCATCGTCGATGAGGCCCAAGACTTCGCCGACCTGTGGTGGCAGCCGGTGCTTAAGGCGCTACGCGACCAAGAACAAGGCGGGCTCTACCTCTACTCGGACGAAAACCAACGGATTTTCGCCAGGTTCGGCAAACCGCCGGTGCAACTGGTGCCACTCATGCTCGACCACAACGTCCGCAACACCAAACAAATCCATGAGGCGTTCGGGCCGCTCGCGCCAAGCCGGATGTACGCCAGAGGAGATGAAGGCCCGGCGGTGACCTTCATTGACGTGCCTGCCGACAAGGCGCTCGATGCCGCCGACGACGAAGTGGAACGGTTAATGGACGAAGGTTGGGAACCGGGCGAGATCATGATGCTCACCACCGGCTCACGACATCCCGAACAGGTAGCCCGCCAAGAGATGGCCGGCCAAGAGGCCTATTGGGACTCCTTCTGGGACGGCGATGACGCCTTCTACGGTCACGTTCTTGGCGCTAAAGGCCTAGAGCGGCGAGCGGTGGTGCTTTGCGTCAATGATTCGAAGGTCCCAGAACGCGCGACCGAGCGCCTCTATGTGGGCATGTCGCGCGCGACTGTGCAGTTGGTGGTCGTTGGAGACGCGGACTACATACGCGAAGTCGGCGGAGACGAAGTCGCTAAGCGGTTAGGGATTTTGTAGCTGGCGCTCAGCGAACTTCACAGGTGGCGAAAACGTAGTCGTCGCGGGCCGGGCTGACCAGGTTGTGGTCGCGCAAAATCATCCGAGTTGGCCGGTCGCGCCGGGCGCACGCCTTGGCCCACGTCAGGTCAAGATCGTCGGCATATTCGATATCGAACACGAGGCTTCGGCCATAGACCTTCGTATAGGCCCCGCATTCGCGATACCGCAGGCACTGTTCGGCCACAGCGAAGTCGAACTTGATCTTCGTCTTGCCAGTCTTGCCCAACTGCGGAGTGTTCTTTTGTCCGGCCGCCAAACCATAGGCGTGCGTGGTGCGAACCAGTGATTTGGCGAGGTTCACGTTGTTGGACTTGCGCAGTTTGCCTTTTGAGCGAGTCCACGAGTCGAGGTTATCGAACTCGACAGCGTCGAAACCGCGAGTCTTACACCGTTTGATTGCCGGCTTTAGCTTGGCCGCGATCGCTTTTCGCTTGGCCCGAGTGGAGGAGTTCAGCAGCACTTCGTCAGGCCAGCCCGGATCACGCACGAGTTTGCCGCTCTTTTTCAACAGTAACTTTTTCGGCCACTTTTTCAGTTCGCCGGGCTGAGTTTGAAACCCGTTGACGTAGCAAATGTTGTAGGCCTTTGGGGCGGGTTTGGCGGTGCTGTCGCGCGCGACGATCTTGACCCCTTGTGCTGGCGCATACGGCTGCCCGAGTTGGTAGTCGAACGAACCCGACTTCGGCGGCAGTTCGGGATTGGCCGACGCTGCGGACGCAGTAGTGCCCGAAAGACTGAACACCAATACCGCAGTAATTACTGCGACCAGCCAATGCTTCAACCTGTCACGTCCTTGACTAGCTCCCAGTTCGACAACACCGACCCTACTTGCGTTTGGCCTTTTGGGAGTAGTTCTCCAGCCTCGTTCCGGCCACGGCGAACCGAGCCAGTTTGGTCGGCCCTTCGACTAGCCAAGCATGCATCATCTTGTTGAACATGGCGTACTTCTTTGCCGTGTACGGGTACCAGTTCGGCTCCAACTTTGTGCCGTCCGAATCGATGATCACCGACTTGGCGTTGGTGAACGCACGCAGGCCGTGGACGCCTTTGTACCTGCCCATGCCCGATTCGCCGACCCCGCCGAACGGCAGTGCCGGGGTGGCTTCGGTGGCCATCACGTTGTTGATCGAAACGCCGCCACAGTTCAACTGGCGCGCCACTCGTTCGGCGCGGTCGGCGTCTGCGCTCCACACGCTCGCGGTCAGCCCGAAGATGGAATCGTTCGCCCGCGAGATGGCTTCGTCCTCGGTGTTAAAGCGCAGCACCGGGATCACCGGACCGAAGGTCTCTTCGGTGACGATTAGGGCGTCGTCAGGCAGATCGGTGATCACTAGCGGAGGCACCAACCGGTAGGGCCGACCGGCCAAGCCTGGGCGGCCTTCGAGGGCGGCCTTGGCGTCCCAGTCCTTGCCGGTGAGCACCTTCGCGCCGCGTTCAACTGCGTCGATCACGTGGGCGGCGACGGTCTTGACTTGGAAATCGGTGGTCATCGTGCCGATGTCGCCGTCGCCACCGTCGGCGGCGGGGGAGTCGACCAACTTCAACGCCGAAACCAGATCAGCCAACTTTGAAACGAACTCATCGTGGATCTTTTCTTGCAGGTAGAGCCGCTCGACCGAGGTGCACGATTGGCCAGCGGCGGTCAACGCGCCGAATGCCGCGCCGGCGACCGTGCGGTCAATATTGACGTCGTCGAACACGATCATCGGGTCCTTGCCGCCGAGTTCCAATTCGACCGGGATCAGCAGGTCGGCGGCTTGGCGCATGATCGCCCGGCCGGTGCGAGCCGAGCCAGTGAACATGATCTGGTCGGGCCGTTGTGCGATCACTTCGACACCGGCGGCGCCGTCGCCGTAGACAACCTGGACCCAGTTGGGCGCGATCGCGGACTGCTCGACTAGGGACTCGATCAGACCGTGCAGCGGCGTGTGTTCACTCGGCTTGTGAATCACCGCGTTGCCGGCCGCGAGCGCCTGGGCAATTGGCACAATCGCCTGAAAGAACGGGTAATTCCATGGCGCGATAATCAAGATAACGCCACGCGGCTGATACCAAATCCGCGACTTCTTGCCCATCATCGTCATCGGGGTGGCGATCTTCTCATCGGCCAGCGCGGCCTCGGCGTTTGCTTCAAGCCAGGCAATCGAATCTAAGGTGCCAAAGATTTCCGACATCAAAATGTCCGAGCGAGACTTGCCAGTTTCGGCCTGAACTAGGTCGATGATTTCCTCGCTGCGTGCAGTGATCGCATGGCGCAGCAGACGAAGGTGGCCGAGTCGTTCGGCCACGGTTAGTGCCCCGAGCGATTTTTGGCCGGCCCGGGCTCGCTCGACAACTCCGGCGGGTGGCTGGGTGCTCACTTTTCCTCCTGCTGGTTTGCGGTTTTGAGGCTCGCCTCGTAGGCGGCTTCGTTGATGGTGGCGTTGTAGCCGATCGCGGGGTGGATGCCGCCGTGGTGCAGGTCCGACCAGTACAGCGAATGGACGACGCCCTTGATGCCGATGTTCGCCATCCGCAGTACCCCGGCGACCGGTTCGGGAGCGCGGCGCCAACCGGCAGCCAGCGCAACCAGCGCCCGGATCGCGAAGGTGGGCAAGAAAGCACACGCCGTCATCAGCAGCAGCAGGCTCGACCGGTCGGCTTCGTTCATATAGGGCAACATCCGACTCATGTCGCCGGTCAGGTTCGCTTGGGAGAACGACGGCAGGTCTTCGTCGCCGGGGATCAAGATGTCGCCGAGGCGGTCAAGGCCGCGAGCCTGTGTGGGGGTCAAGTTTTTGGGGCTGGGTGCAGTTTCCATGTCAGTCACTTTCGGCTCGCGGCGGCGATGGCTTCGGCGGCTCGCAGGGAAATTGCGGCGATCGTCAAGGCCGGGTTGATGCCAGGGGCTAGGGGGAACACGCTCGAGTCGGCCGAGTGGATTCGCCGACTGCCGTGCAGGGTGAAGTCCGGGTCGATCACCGAAGTCTTCTTGTCTTTGCCGATCGCGCAGCCGCCCATCAGGTGCAGACCAATGCCGGCGTCGCCTTCGATCAGTTGCTTGGCGCCAGTGGACAAGAAGATATTGCGGATTGCCGCGGCACCGGCCTCGCGCCGGGAGACGTCTTCGCGGTTCAGCTTCTTCTCGATGATCGTTTGGCCCTTGCGGTTCACCTTGATTCGGCCCGGGTTGGTGTCGCGGACGCACACTTCGACGCAGGCCAGATGGTCGTACTTCTTCATCATTTGTTGGTGCTCGAGCCCGAACCCGGGGATCAGCAGTGCAATCGAACTGGGGCCGGCGAAAACGTTCTCCAGTTTGAAACCTTGACGCCTAAAGCCAGGGTCGGCCGACTTGTAGTTCTGCAGCGGGCCGAGGTGGGCGTTGACTGGTTCGTCGTAGACGCCGAAGTTCATGTACTGCGGGTGGACGTAGAACTCGCGCCCGAGCGCCGGACGACCTTGGCCAAAACCCGACCGCAGCAGCAGTGACGAGTTGCCGATTGCGCCGGCGGCCAGCACGAGGCGGCCGGCGACCCAGGTTTGCGGCTTGCGGGCGGTGCCGGGTTTGCCGACCAGGCCGGTGACCCGGACCTTGTCGGGAAGCTCCTCAACCAAGGTCACTTCGACGTCGGCGATCATGGTCGCGCCGTCGGCTTCGGCCTTGGGCAACGCGGTGATCGCGGTGGATTGTTTGGAGTCGATCCGGCAACCGAACAGGCACTCGATGCAGGAGTTGCCGTCGTCGAACCGGCAGTCGGCCTGAGCACGGCGAAGGGGAGCGTTTTGGTAGCCGTTGTTTTCGAAGCCGGCATCGAAGATTTCGGCGTTGCGGTTGCGGTGCTGTTCTGAAACGGTCTGCAGGCAGATGTTGTGTTCGGCACGGTCGTAGTAGGGGGCCATCGCTTCGGTGTTGAAGAAGTCGACGCCGCTTTTGTTGCGGAAGTCGTCTATGGCAATCTCGTCGAACCGGTCCATCAGGGCCTGGTTGACGATCGAGCCGCCGCCGACGACTTTGGGACGCAAGATGGCTAGGGAGGCGTCGGTGTTGAGTTCGACCCCGCCGCCCCAAAACAGTTGGGCCGAGCCGTCGATTTCGGCGCGCGGATAGGTGTGCCGGTCGTAGCGTCCGCCGGCTTCAAGGATGAGGCAGTCTAGGCCAGTGGCGGCCAGTTCTCTGGCGACGTTGAGGCCGGAAGTTCCGGCGCCGACCACGATCACATCGGGCATCGAGTTGGCGGTCATGAGTTCTCCAGGTGGGCAAGTAGGGCATCGGTGGTCAAGGTGATGAGACGAGCCGCGGCTTCGTCGTCGCGACTGGTGAGCCAGGCCAAGGTCAGGCCGTCGGTCATCGCGATAACTAGCCGGGCCAGGTCGGTGGTGGGGGCCGACCAAGTCACCTCGAAGCGGTCGGCGACGTGGTCGAGCAGTTCGGCGGCGGCCGCGTGGTACTTGGCGTATTGGTCGGCGGCCAGGGCAGTCATGGTCGGGCGACGAAGCGCGTGTTGAGTCAGTTCGAACATGCCTTGCTCGCGGCCGGGGTCGGTGCGCACCAACTCTAAATAGGAGGTAAGGGCGCCGTGGATCGCTTCGCGCGGAGTGCGGGCTGCTGCGTCACCGAGACCAGCCAAACCGGCGCTGAGTTCGCCGTCGATGGTGGCGGCGATGATTTCGACCAGGAGTTGTTCGTGGGTTTCGTAGGCGTAGTGAAAACTCGCCAACGACATGCCTGCCTCGGCCACTATCGCGCGCGTGGACAGCGCGGCGAGCCCGTCGCGTTCGAGCACACGAACTGCGGCCGCGAACAACAGTTCACGGCGCTCGGCGACGCTCATTCTCGGCATAGGTAGCTTTCGACTTCGCAGAAGTGGGACACTCGTCCCACTTCGGGCTTGTGAGGACTCTGTCACCGCGTGGGAGCAGTGTCAAGCAGAACTGGCGAATCGGCAATTACCAAAGTCGGCGCATTGCCACCGGCTCGTTTCTTCAAATTCGGTGGAGAGCAACCGGGTCCCCGCCGAAGAAAGCCTGATTCTCCCTCCAGTCCTGGCGCCAAGAGAGATTCTTTCCTTTGCATCTGGCAATGTCGCCCTGCCATAGGAGCAATCCACGGAGGAACACCGAAAGAATTTGACCTGAAATTGCAGTTAGAAATCCAAGTCAGGGTGGTCGTCGTCATCGTCGGATTTGTCGGGCGTCGGGCGTCGGGCGTCGGACGTCAGAGGGGTCGGTCAAGGCAATCTCTCGCGGGCATATGTAACCAGTTCGTCTCGTACAGGACTAGCCCGGTCCAGTGCGGGCCGCGTACTGCTACTGTACGAGCGCCGGACGGGGTTTCCACCGGTCAGAGAGATAACCTCTGGCCCACTTTTTGGGGCAGGGGATTACAAAGTTGGGGGTATTCAATAATGCGGTTAGTTTCAGTTTTTCTTGCTTCAATTGCGGTGTTGGCCGGCGGTTTGGTGTTGGCTGGCCCAGCCCAGGCGGCCTGTGCACTCTCGGCCGTCGCGCCCAATAGCAACAACAATGGCTATGGCACCAGGGGGCAAACATGCAGTGGAACGGTGACGTTCACAGTCAAGGTCAAGAAGGATCGGAGTTTCCAAATCGATCCGACTGTCGGCTACTCAACCAAGACTGGCTTCAAGAACGGAACGTTGTGGGCCAACGGAGATTGCAGTGGGGGTTCCGGGTCGTACTACACCGAGGCGATCACGTCGACGCCCAATTCTGTTCAGTCCAACCGGGTAGGTCGCTGCTAAAGCTAAGGCGCCACGTCTGGCCCACCCGCCGCAAAACGGGTGGGCCAGATTAGCCACTTTTACGGAGGTTGTTGGTGGTCGATTCATTGCGCTTTGCAGATGTTTCGGTTTCTTATCGGTCGAAACTTGTCCTAGATGAGCTGTCTTGGGAGATCGGTCCAGGGATCACAGGGCTTTTGGGTCCCAATGGTGCAGGAAAGTCAACCTTGCTGCATGTCGCGTTAGGTATGGTGCGGCCTCGTGCTGGACGGGTCGAGATGCAGGTCGCTGGGCGGCAAGCACGAGTTGGGTTTTTGCCGCAACGGTTCAGTTTGGCCGCAGAGATGACGGTGCGTGACACCGTTGCATACACGGCGTGGGTTAACGGTGTCGGATCTAAAGAATGTGGCAAGGCCGCCGACGCGGCGATTGACCTTGTTGATCTGGGAGATCACCGCGCCAGTCGGGTGCGGAGCCTGTCAGGCGGGCAACGACAACGAGTCGGAATTGCAGCCGCGCTGGCTCATAATCCGGAGATCTTGATTTTGGACGAACCCACTGTGGGGCTTGACCCTGGTCAACGACTCAGGGTTAGAGAACTTATCGCCAATGTCGCCGGAGGCCGAGTCGTGTTGTTGTCGACGCACCTGGTAGAAGACATCGTGCACCTATGCGATCAAGTCGCAGTGATAACCCAAGGAAAGATCCGGTTCACCGGAACCCCGCAAAGCCTTGAAGCAATGATCGACGAGGACGAAACCACGCAAACTGTCTTCGGGTCACCTTTCGAGCGGGCCTACAACGGGTTGATCACGAGCCTTGGGGTAGTGAGTGACTGAGCGATATGTCGGACCTAGTTTCGGTGGCCAACGCCGATTCTGGCCGTTAGGGCCGTGGCCACTTGTGCTGCTGGGGATTGCGATCATTGGCTCGATCGCAATGTCGGCCTATGCCCCGTTTGATTGGCCCTTCGTCACCTGGACGGCAGTCAACGATCTGCTCATGCAGCAGCTCGCCTTTAGCGCGCCTGTGGCCGCGGCGTTTGCCACCTTCTACGCGGGCCGCATGGCCCCCAAAAATCGGCTGTTTGCTGCCCGACCTCAGTCGCGACAGCCTGGCCAGATCATCAATCGAGAGTTGGCTCAAGTCGTGGTCGTTGGCGCAAGTGCCGCATGGATTGGTTTGGCGCCGCTGCTATTCCTAGGGGCAAGAGAGTCCACGAACGGGACGCTGGACCCACTTGTTGCGCTAACTGTCCTAGTCTGCCTCTCCAGCGCGATTCTGTTTGGCTACATGCTCGGCCTTCTCGGTCGGAGCGCGTTATGGGCACCGGTGTCATTCGCGGCTGTCTTCTTCTACTTGGCGCTTGCGGGCACAGAATCCTACGTCGGTGCAGTTGTCCTGCCGTTCGATCTTGTGCCCGGTCAAGTGATTACAACACGAAGTGTGGTTTACCGGTTCGTGATCTACTGCCTGATCGGATTAGCTGCTTGGCATGGCGCACGGTACTTGCGTGCGACGGCTAAGGCGCGTCCTCCAGTCACCTTGATCGTGTTGGCGCTATTGGCAGTCGGAGCCGCCGTCGCGCCAATCTGGCGTCCGATTCCGCTTGTTGCCTACGAAACCAGTCCGCCCAAGACGTGCAGAACCGTGCATGGAATTTTGTACTGCGTCCACCAGGAGAATCGGGCCCAACTCACCCCGATAATCCAAGCCAGTCAGACGGTCCTCGCGCGCTACTCGCCGACTCGGCCTCCTCAGTTGACCGCCATCTATGACACCGGCCTGCGAGGCACGGTTCCGCAAGATCCCGACACCACCTTCTGGACGGCGATCGCCCCACCGCCCATGCAAGCCCCCAGTGAGTCTGCCGCCACGGATCTTGCATTTGCACTTACCACCACTGAGGCCTGCGAAAATGGGCAGAATTCCTCATCGGCAGCGCAAGCGCAACGGTTCGTCACGAGTTGGCTAAGCGCTGGGGTCGATGGACAGACAGCGACGCCCGACTACGACGGGGGTGGCTCGCCCCTGCCAGAGTTGTTCGGCACCATGACAAAGTCACAGATTCACAACTGGTTCGCGAAGAACGGTGAGCGCCTGCGAAACTGCAGAGTAAACGCCGAGGACCTGCCCAGATGAAACTGATTCTCCCTATTCTCAAGACTCGCCAAGTTTCCATTTATCTAGTCGCACTCGTGCTGTGCTGCGCCTCAGTGGCTTTCGCCAATGTTGGATTCGGTATACAACTCAATTCGATGAGAAGCCCCCAATATGTAGTCTGGGGAATCTTGGTCCTCTTTGTTATTGCGATCGCGGGCGCGATTCTTTTGAGGCCACGTTTTTGGGAATGGGAACGCGAACCAAACAGCCGAGCAAAAATCGTCGCGGGATGCTTTGCCGCCGTCGCATGTCTCGCGCCGGTCCTAGTTGTCGCTTGCCAACACCTCTACCTCATCGGCACAGTCCCTGCCAGTAGCAGAGTGGACTTTGATCCGGGCCCGCTTTACAGCAATGCGATGGTAATCGGGGGGCTCACCTTGCTCCTAGCAGCATTCATTGGTCCAGCGTTGGGAAGCGTAATTACTTTTGTTGGATACCTAGGTCTACTAGTTGTCCGTTCGTGGTTGGCAGACGTCGCTTTTATCCCCATCTATGACGACCGCGGGCAGAGCCATTTCCCTCAGGCAACTGTCATTGTCTTGCTCGCAATTGCCGCACACGCTTGGTTTCGGGGTTCAACAGCTTGGGCGTGGAGACTCTTCCAACGCGAACACTGACGCTGGCGCGATCGACACCAGACTGACTTCGCGGGCGGCGAACTTGTTTTTCTTCTTGTCGGTGGTTCCGAGTTCGACGGTGTACTTCTGGCCAGAGCGGATCTCAAACCAGTTTTCCGACTTTTCGCGACAGGGGTCGTTTCGGCCGTTATTGGGCGACAGTTTGGGTTTCGTGATGTGCGACTCCGGTGCGGTGCTTGCTGGTTCAGTCCTTCGGCTTTGGGCCGCTAGCTTTGCTCGGTTCAGCAGGTGAGCCCATCACGGCATCGACAAGTTCGAGCGCGTTTTCATGGTCGAGCCCATCGGTGTCGAGTTCCCAAAGTTCGTCGCTGTACCAATCGCGTTCGGCCTCAGGGTGAGTGCCGATTACTCCAACCGTGCCTTCGCCCAGTGGCCTAACCAACGCGTTGACTTGTCCGCTGGCAAAACGAGACAGGATCTTCTCGCCGGGCACCCCCGAAGGGATCAGATACGGGGGATCTTGCGCGAAATGCAACCGGGTGCCTTCGCCCCACGTCACTTGCAGCACGGTGTCGTCAACCGTCGTGGTCGTTGCGTCCGGCAGCGCGGTGTAGGAGTCGGTGTTTCCCGGCAGGAGCAGGCCCATGCCGGGGTCGGAGCCAGCTAGGTAGGCGCCCATACAGAATCCGAGGTAGCGCCCGCCGCCTTCGACAAAGTCGCGGATCGCGCGCGTCGCAGGTTGACCCAGGTCGGCCATCGCCTCGGCCACGTCGTCCCCGCCGCCCGGCTGTACATAAAGGTCGGCACCCGAAAGTGTCTCGTGGGTAGCTTCTGACTCTTCGTCGGGGCCGACAAACTGCACCTCGAAATCATGGTCTGACGAGGCCAGTATCGCCGCCACCGACTCCGCGCATCCGTCACAGCTTGCTGGTCCCCGGTAGACCAGGGCCACGGGTGGGCCTTCGGCAGGCACTTCGCCGCAACCGGTGAGCGACAGCAGTGCGCCCGTGATAACCCCGGCGATTGCGTATGCGCGAGTCGTGGTCATGCCGATCATTTACCCACGTTTGTTGCAATGCCGACCGGTCGGGTCCTGAAACTGGATGAAGGGCCAGGGCGTCTTGGGGTCGGCAGGCCCAAGGCTCCTCGAGTTCCGGGTGTCTACGATCTGGTGACCACCGGTCGGAGCCGATATGAGTTGGCTTTGCGTTGGCCCTTGTAGAGGTATCGAGCAGTATTTCGTCTGGAAAGCCGGGGTCGCGTACCAGTTTGTCACCCTTTCGCGGCAACAAATTGTGCAACTACTTTGTCCATCCGTACGGTTGGGTTTGGGTGCCGTTGGCCTAGCAAATGCGGTGCGTCTTGGGTGGGAACGGGTTGGTGGCTGGCTTGCTTGTCGCGGCCGCGCTTCCCGCAGCCGCGATCGCCATCCCGGCACAACGGAGGTGGCGATGAGTCGGTTAGGCAACATGGCGATCCTTTGCCGGATACTGGGGTGAACTTGGTTGGTTCGGTTTCATTATTGTGCCGCCGCCTAGCAATCGGTAGCCGACGGGATTAGGTGGAGAGCGCCAAATCCGTTGGTCGTGGGAGATTCAAACAAGGGCGATCTTCGAAGAGCCATTCTGAGCGTTTGGTTCGGAGCGGTTTTGGCAACTTGGCAATCTGCACGGATGAAAATCGCTAGGCTGGGCCAATGAGCGAAAGTGGTTTGACTCCACCCAGTTCTCCTGGCACTTCCGACGGAAGTACTCCGTCGATTCCGCCAGCCGCCTTGAGTATTGGTCTTGTGACCCTGTCGCTTATCGCTGCTCTCGTGTCTATGGTCACTGAAGTAAGCCTTCTCAGTGGGATGGGGACAGTTTGGGCTTGTGCGGGCGTGACGGTATTTGCATTTGTGCTGGGGCTGGCCACGAAACGCCGGGTCATCATCTCGGCAATTTTGGGGATACTCATGGCGCTCACACTCGCGCAAGCTATCTACTATCAGGTGGAAATCGAAAAGAAGCGCGATGAATTGAGTCAGATCTTCGAAGACTGATCGGCGACTACGTAGTTCAGGTTCAGTAGGCCGGGTTGCTTGGGTACTGCTTCCTGGTACCGAAATACTGCAGTAGTTCAAGTGTTGGGCCGCGTGCTGTGCACTTTGTGCCGCGATGCCTCGGTTGGCTGTTCATGCCGGGTAAACGGACTCCGGTGCTGCGCCAGAGGATTCCTGGAAATATGCCCCTTTGTGACAGCATAGATCGCTTAGGAACATCGTCTCGGCGCCGGACCAAAACTAGGTGAATTTCTGCTCGATTGGTCTAGGTTGACCCTGCTAATGGCACTTGTCCAGCATGCACTTGCACTCAATGTCCTCGTGCAGGTTCAGCACGGTTGAGATTGCTTCGGCATGCAGCGACCCATTGACATGAGTTGGCACTTCTCGTTTGGGTTGTCGAATTTCCCTTTTTGAATCACGTAGGCATCCGTATCTCGGTTGGTGTCTGCTGTCGCCGATACGGTCGAGGGAAAGGCGAAACCCCGGCGATGTGGCCGAAGCCAGTGATCGTTCCGGGGTCTTCGGAGAAGATATTACCGGAAGAGCAGCGTGTGACCAATCAGGTAGGAAACACCGGTAATGATGCCGCTGCAACCCGTGACTATGCCGGACTCTCCCAACTGCTGACATCCGAGCGACTTGGTTCTTACCAGCAGTGGAGTGGTGGCGACGTCGCTGCGGCGTTTGCGCTCTATGAGTGGAACATGGCCGCGGCTGCGGCTATTACACACACCACCGGGATGGTGGAGGTCATCGTTCGCAATGCGATGGACAGGGAGTTGAAATCTCTAGCTGGGGTGCGCGGCTGGTCGACATGGTTCGACGGTGCGCCTCTCGACCGGCGAGGACAGGACGATATTAGGAAGGCGCGTAAACGTGCTCGGCGACCTACGAACCAGTCCGAACAGCACGGCAAGGTCGTGGCTGAACTGACCCTCGGTTTCTGGCGCTACCTCGCTGCGTCCCGCTACCTCACGGTGTTGTGGATTCCTGCTCTCTTCCGAGCATTCCCGAATGGTCCTCCAGATTGTTGCGACACTGACGCAACAATCTGGATTACTCCGCTCTCTGCCATCGTTTGGGCTGCGGGGGGAGGTTTGATGCGCCAACACGACGAGCCCGTATCTGCGCCAGCAGGCCCACAACCCGGTCGACTGTTGGCCGGCGGAGCAGGGGCGCTGGCGGAGACCAAAGAGCAACACATGCCGATCCTGCTGAGTGTCGGCTACGCCGCCTGCCGCTGGCGCCAATAGGTCGGGGTTGCTCTCGGGTCGCAACTCCTTGGGTCACTACAAGCTTGATTTGAGCCGGATCCAGGCCGTTTATGATCGGCTGAAGACGCTGCTTGACACGGGTTCCCGACGAATTAGTATCAAGAGTTCGCTACTAGCGGCCGGCTTTAGCCAGCCTCTGAGACCAGTGGCAGCAGCTGTGCCCTAGTCGGCCGGTCCGGGCCCATCGAAAACACTGCATGGCCGTCGGAGACGATTACCTGCGCGATGGCGTCGAGATTTCCGAGTACGTCAGCTGCAAGCTTGGCGAAGTCGAGCAGGTAGCCCCGAACAACTATCACCGACGGGTTGGTCGCGCGTTGGGACGCGAGATATTTCGTCAGCCGCTTATCGGCCGTGAGGAGGACAGCGTTGTGCTGCCTGCACCACTCGAAGAGATCTTCGTCGTCGGTGCGTTCCATTCCGAGAGCGCTGGTGTGCTGTGCATCCTGGCCAGCGGTCGTGAGTCGACCAGCGAGCGACGCCGGGAGATTCTGGTCGACGAGGAACTTCACGCTGGCTTTGCAGTCGGCAGGTAGAAGTCGCGATCGGCTAGAGCCGCCGCGTACCCGAGAACCTGATGAACGTCCTCAACCTCAAGGAAGTCGAAGTGCGTGTGGATCTCGTCGAACGTCTTGCCGGCGGCCAGGAGTTCAAGCAACTGCTGAGCGCTGAATCGGTGGCCGCGGATGCACGGCTGCCCGCCCAGCTTTCCCGGCTCCACGGTGAGCCGGTCAAAGCCGGGCACGGTGTTCGTCATGGCACCAGAGTCTACGCGGGATTCCCTGTCCATGCAGGGCGCTCGGACGGGCGTCTCGGTTGAGGTCGCCGTAGGCTCAATGCATAGGCCGAGAGGTACCTGACGTAGGGGTGCGCCAGCACGCCGACAATCCGGTCGATTGGTGGCCGTGGAGTCCTGAGGCGCTGGCCGCGGCCAAAGACCAAGACAAGCCGATCTTGTTGAGCGTCGGCTACGCGCCGCCTGCCATTTGCGCCGCGAAAGAGCCGGGTAGGCGGTCATTGGCGAGTTTTGACGAAACCGCAGGTCAGGCGTGGTAGGCGTGCCACCTCGGTTCATGGTGTATCGCTGCGGGACACCGTTTCCGTGAAACTTTGCATCACTTGATTGCATTTCTCGGGTGTCCGCGCCCTCGTGGTGTCGGTCGCCGTCGATATCTTTTGCGCCGATGGTGAATTCGAAGAAACGGAAGAACGCCCCGGCGCCGAGTGTGCGCACGGGGCCTTCTCCTGACGACGTGCATGACATCGTCTACTGCAAGCGTCACGTCAAAAACGACCCCGATCAGGCCGAGCCCGGTCGCGATGCGCTGCGCTCCTGGCCGACCTCGGTCCGCGCGAAGGCCAACGCCATCCTCATCGCCGTTGCCGCGGCCCCGCCGAAACGGTTCGCCGGCGGTGGCTACTGGGAGGCCATGAAGGGCGACATGAGCGGATGGTTCGAGGTCCGCATCGACGGACCGAGACGCCACCACTATCGCTTGTTCTGCCTACTCGACTACGAGGCAAACGGGCAGAAGAAGCCGCTGCTCGTGGTGGTCGACGGACGTGACAAGCCGTTCCGTACGACGTTGAACCACGCCGACTACGCGTCGGTGTGCTCGATGGGCGAGGAGTACCTGAGCCGCAACCCGCGCTCGATCGGCTGAGGCTACGCCGGAACCTTGGATCGGGTCCGTAACTCGTGAAGGTGGCGGGCAAGCCCCGCCGGGTCAGCGGCCCGTCCAGCCAAGAGAGGCTCGGTGACCTTCGTCCGCTCGTCGTCACCGAGTGGTTCGATGGTGATCCTCATCCCGAGAGCTGCTGCGACCTCGGCCAATGTGCCAAGAGTGGGGTTCGACTTGTCTGAGGCGAAGAGGCGTCGGATCGTCGCCGGCTCGACCTGGATGGCGCGAGCAAGCTCGGCCTTGGACAGTCCAGCTGCATCGCGGGCGTCATCGAGCGCGTTAACCACCTTGTCGATGGTGGCGATGCGCATGGACTCGACGACGAACTCCCGGAGGAACTCAGGGTCCTCAAGGTCGCGTGCAAGGTCATCCCAGAAGGCGCTGCTGCCGGTCATGTCGATAACTCCTCTCCAATTGGAGAGCGTACCATATATGTTACGTACGTTCGAGGATGGGTTACCGAGCGAACTGAACCTGATAGAACTCGAAGTCTCGTGAGGTTGCAATTCTGGCCCACCGCAGGCTTCGCGCGATGCGCCATCGCCGTCGACTTTAGGCTGGGGGAGTGAATGGTCTCGCCGCCGCGACCAGTCCTTACCTTCGCCAGCACGCCGACAACCCAGTCGATTGGTGGCAGTGGGGGCCAGAGGCGCTGGCGGCGGCCAAGGACCAAGACAAGCCGATCTTGCTGAGCGTCGGCTACGCGGCCTGCCACTGGTGCCACGAGGTTGCTGCTTAGGCGGTCATTTACGGTTTTCGACAAAACCGCAGGTCAGAGCGGGTTTGGTTTGTCGCGGGGTGTCACGCCGTATCGCCGTTGGACACCGTTTCCAGGAAAGTTTGCATCACTTGTTTGCATCACTCGGGCGCCCGCCTCCCGGTTGATGTCGGTGTCTGCTGGAACACTCGAGACATGACTGAGCCGACTCCGCCAGATGGCGAGCGTGACCGGAATCCAGCGCGACGGGGCCAAGACGAGCCCGAGGTCGCGTTGGATCTGGTCGAGCGGGTGTCGGCTCTTGTCGACGAGGCCCGTGAGGCGGTTGCGTCCTTTGCCAATGCAACCACCACCTTCGCCTACTGGCGCGTGGGTGTCCTGGTCGATGGGGAGGTCCTCGACCGGGAGCGCGCCGACTACGGAGCTCAGACTGTCGTGACGCTGTCACGAGAATTGGTCGACCGCTACGGCAAGAACTTCGAGGAGAAGAACTTGCGACGGATGGTCCAGTTCGCTCGGCTGTTCCCGGACCCTGAGATTGTCGTGACGCTGTCACGACAATTGAGTTGGTCGCACATTCTCGCGCTCTTGCCGCTGCGGAGCCCCGAGGCGCGGAGTTTCTACGCCGAGCAGGCCGCTACTTCTCGATGGACCGTCCGCGCGCTTCGGAGCGCTATCCAGCGGAAGGCGTTCGAACGGCGCGAGATCGCTGACTCCCAGGTCGGGCCGGGGTCGTTGGTCCCAGCCGACACCTTCAGCGATCCGTACTTGCTCGACTTCCTCGGCCTCCACGACGACTTCTTGGAGGCCGACCTGGAGGCAGCGATCCTCCGGGAGCTGGAGTCGTTTCTCCTAGAGGTCGGTCGAGGCTTCACCTTCGTCGAGCGCCAGAAGCGCATGATCATCGACGACACCGACTTCCACCTGGACCTGCTGCTCTATCACCGCCCGCTGAAGCGGCTCGTGGCAGTCGAACTGAAGACCGGCAAGTTCGACCCGCGTTACGAGGGCCAGATGAAGTTGTACCTGAAGTGGCTCGACCGCTACGAGCGTCAACCAGGCGAAGAAGCGCCGATCGGCCTGATCTTGTGCACCGAGGCCAGCCGTGAGCAGGTCGAACTCTTGGAGATGCACAAGGACGGCATCGTCGTAGCTGAGTATTGGACCGAGTTGCCGTCGCGGGAGGAGTTGGAGCAGCGTCTCCGGACGATCCTCCGCGACGCGCGTGAGCGGCTGGCCCGGCGAGAACTGCCTTCAGTTCGCGACGACGATTGAGTCGGGGAGTTTGGCCGAACTGGCTCAGTGCTGCTCAGAGAGAAACCTGCTTGTTCCAATCTCGGATATGCATGCCGATCCGTTCGGCGTCTGGCATCGCCAGGAACCCGCTGTGCGTGATCACGTTGCGCGATCGCTCCAAGGTGGAGAATAGTGCCGTCGCCCAGTCCACGCGCGGCACGTAGGCCTCGAAGTGCTCCCACTTCTGCTGGATGATTTGCGGGAGGTGGCTCAAACCGGTGTAGCTCAGGAGGTCATCACCGCGGACGCCATGCCACTTGACCTTCTCCTCGTCGGCGCGGCGGGTATCCACGAACTTGCGGATCTTCTCGGAGACACCCCTGTCCCACCAATCCTCACCGTGGGTGTCCATCAGGACCTTCTTGATGAACCGCCTCACCGACATCTCGAACGCAGAGATTGCGGTATACACGGTCGACATCAGCCTTGCCTGCTTCAACAGGTCTTCGTCGAATAGCTTGCTGACCTCAATTTGGTCTAGGTCGACCACCTTTGGGCCCAGGCGCCTTGCCTCGGCAACCGCCGTGGCATCTAGGTCGTCGTTCGCCCCCGACCCGCGAAGCGTCGCGATGGTGCAGTTCTTGACCTCGGAGATCGACATCTCTTGGGCACTGCGGTTGACGCGGAACAGGTCCTCGTAGGCGTCTCGGATGCCCCTGCCAGTACGAGTGCAGACTGGGTCTGGTCAAGGTATCGGTGGCAACGCGAGAGGGGTACGCCCGAGTCATCCAGAAATCCGAGGGCCTTCAGGACGTTGATGACTGCCCGGACATTTGAGTTCTGATAGCCGATGCCTTCGAGGAATTTCTGGGTGAAGCGTGGCGGTGCCTGTGCTGCCTGTATGGCCTTCAAAACGTCGCCGCTTAGACGGTCATTGACGGTTTTCGACAAAACCGCAGGTCAGAGCGGGTTTGGTTTGCCGCGGTGTGTCACGCCGTATCGCCGTTGGACACAGTTTCCAGGAAAGTTTGCATCACTTGTTTGCAT
>JAPXRA010000008.1:0-17006 GCA_033813795.1 Aeromicrobium sp.
GGGTTGGGCCGAGTCGGTCACTTCTGGCTCGGGGTGGCAACTGCCGGCGGTTATGCCGATATCGGAAGCGAGTCCGAGGCAGACGATCTTTCTGATGACTGGAACGGCCCCGGAAACGGTGTCGACATGTTCTTGGTGGCAAACATCAGTGACCCTGATTTTGTGGGCATCTCGCCGGTGCCTGGCGATTGCACCAAGGGCGGAAAGTCCGATGGTCTGCTTGGCGGGGAGATCAGCCGGGAGGCAGAAGGCTTCTCAAGAACTGCCGCCCACGAGCTCGGTCACTTCCTAAATCTGCCACACAACCACGGGAACAATTGCCCCACCGCGACCGCGGCAAAGAACAACCTAATGGCCCAAACCCGTTGCGTGGACAGTGTTCGCGACGGCGTCCTGCTTACCTCTTCGCAAGGCACGACCATGCGTGGTCGCTGCCAAGTGCAGCCGGCCCAGTGAGCCGGACGGAAGGATTCATCATGCCTGAATACAGCCCTCTTCAGAAACGACCAGACGCTGAGTTGATTCGACTGGCTCATCGATCCAAAGGTCAACTGGCCAAGGAATCGTTGGCGGTTCTGGTCAATCGTGACGCCCCGAAGGCGGCGTCGGTGGCTGCGGAATTGCTAGCCGCGCACGCCGACCCGCAGGTGAGGTCGCTCGCCGCGGTCTCCTTGGGTCGGGGGCGCGGACTGGAAAGTTCGGCGCCTTTGGCTGCGGCGTTGTCCGATGTGGACCCGACAGTGATTCGGCGAGCGGCGCAGTCGCTCGTGCGGGTCGGTGACGCCAGTGCGCTGGTGGCCTTGGGTCAACTGGCCACGCCTGCTGACCCGGTTGCTGGCGAGGCCGTACGCACCGCGCGACTGCTTCTGGGCTATCGCCTCGGCCGAGCGGAGTCGCTGATTACTGCGACTGGCGTCACCGAGTTCGGCCGGCGAAGGGGAGAACAAATCAGTTTCTCGGCTCGGGCCAAGACTTCGAAGGAGACAATTTGCGCTGCGGTCAGCGATGAAGTTCCGGCGTTGACGTTCAAGCCAGCAAACCTCGCGCCGTTTACCTGTTCGGGTGCCGCAGGAGTGGTGGCGGTGGCCGAGCAGACCGAAGGGTTCGACTTCTCGGTCCCGCAAATGATTGGCGTGCTGGCGCGCGAACGCGTTTGTTCTCAGCGCTATTCACTCGACTGTTTTGTGCTCAGCGATGACCGCGACGGCACGAGTGGCCGCCAGCCATACATCTGGTTGGTTCGCCCGAGCGGTCGAGTCGTCTACACCGGGCGCGCCCAGGTTGCAGGTGAGGAGGTGCGCTTTGAGATCAATGGTGCGGTTTCGCCTTCGGCTAACCCGGTGAAGGTCGTCGGTGCCCAAAACGCTAAAGGCCAGTTATCGATCGAGACCGCGCTGGTCGGCAAACCGGCGACCGATGCGCCCAAGGCCGCGAGCGCACCGCTCAGGATGCGGTGAGTTTAGATTCTGCCCAAAGCGAACATCGGAAGATCCCTTGCGCAGTAACGGTTGAGTTAAGCATCTGGACAAGACGCAGGCGGTCACCTGACGCCGACTATGCTGAAAAGAGCAGTCCAGCAGAGGGGACGACATGTTCGAGAGATTTACCGACCGGGCCCGCCGAGTCGTTGTGCTTGCTCAAGAAGAAGCACGCATGCTTAGCCACAACTACATCGGCACCGAGCACATCTTGCTCGGCCTGATCCAAGAAGGCGAAGGCGTCGCAGCCAAGGCACTCGAAAGCCTCGACATCTCCTTGGAGGCCGTGCGCGGCCAAGTTGAGGACATCATCGGTCAGGGCCAGCAGGCGCCCAGCGGTCACATCCCGTTCACGCCACGGGCCAAGAAGGTGCTGGAGTTGAGCCTGCGCGAAGCGCTGCAATTGGGCCACACCTACATTGGCACTGAGCACATCTTGCTCGGCCTGATCCGCGAAGGCGAAGGCGTCGCCGCCCAAGTGCTGGTGAAGTTGGGCGCCGACCTCAACCGGGTGCGCCAGCAGGTCATCCAGTTGGTCAGCGGCTTCCAGGGCAAAGAGTCCGAAACCGCTGGCGGCGGTTCGCCCGAGGCTCCGGCCGCGTCTAGCGCGGTGCTCGACCAGTTCGGTCGCAACCTCACCCAGGCCGCTCGCGAAGGCAAGCTCGACCCGGTGATTGGTCGTGACGACGAAGCCGAGCGGGTCATGCAGACCCTGAGTCGCCGGACGAAGAACAACCCGGTGCTCGTCGGTGAGCCCGGCGTCGGCAAGACCGCCGTCGTCGAGTCGCTCGCTCAAGACATCGTGCGCGGCGACGTGCCCGAGACGCTCAAGGACAAGCAGATCTACACCCTCGACTTGGGTGCCTTGGTGGCCGGTTCGCGCTACCGCGGTGACTTTGAGGAACGCCTCAAGAAGGTCCTCAAGGAGATCAAAACTCGCGGCGACATCATCTTGTTCATCGACGAGATCCACACGCTCGTTGGTGCCGGTGCGGCCGAAGGCGCGATCGATGCAGCCAGCATCCTTAAGCCGATGCTGGCTCGGGGCGAGTTGCAGACCATCGGTGCGACCACGCTCGATGAGTACCGCAAGCACTTCGAAAAGGACGCGGCGCTGAACCGCCGGTTCCAGCCGGTTCTGGTCAACGAGCCTTCGGTGGCCGACACGGTCGAGATCCTCAAGGGCTTGCGCGACCGGTACGAAACCCACCACCGGGTGACGATCACCGACGATGCGCTGTCGGCGGCGGCCACGATGGCCGACCGTTATGTCAGCGACCGGTTCTTGCCGGACAAGGCTATTGACTTGATCGACGAGGCCGGTGCTCGCTTGCGCATCCGCCGGTCCGCGACTCCGCCGGAGTTCAAGGAATTCGACGAGAACATCGGCGAGGTTCGGCTACGCAAGGAAGGCGCGATCGACGCGCAAGACTTCGAACTCGCAGCGAGCTTGCGAGATGAGGAAAAGAAACTCATCACCGCCAAGTCCGAGCGTGAGCGGGCGTGGAAGTCCGGCGACCTAGACCAGGTCGCGATCGTCGACGAGCACTTGATCGCTGAAGTCTTGGCCAAGGCCACTGGAATCCCGGTTGGCCAGTTGAGCGAAGAAGAGTCCAGCCGACTGCTCCACATGGAAGACGAACTCCACAAGAGCGTCATCGGCCAGGACGAGGCCATCCGTGCCCTGTCGCGGGCGATCCGTCGCACGCGGGCTGGGTTGAAAGATCCACGTCGTCCCGGCGGCTCGTTCATCTTCGCTGGCCCGTCCGGCGTCGGTAAGACCTGGCTGTCCAAGGCGTTGGCGAAGTTCCTGTTCGGCGATGACGAAGCACTCATCCAGTTGGACATGAGCGAGTTTGGCGAGAAGCACACTGTTTCGCGCCTGTTCGGAACGCCGCCGGGCTACGTCGGTTACGAAGAGGGTGGCCAGCTCACCGAAAAGGTGCGCCGCAAGCCGTTCAGCGTCGTGCTGTTCGACGAAATCGAAAAGGCGCACCCGGACATCTTCAACTCGCTGTTGCAGATCCTCGAAGAAGGTCACCTCACCGACGGTCAAGGCCGGGTCGTGAACTTCAAGAACGCGGTCATCATCATGACTACGAACTTGGGTGCTCGCGAAATCGCCAAGGGCGTCAACTTGGGCTTCGCCCAAGCTGGCGACGCGGTTGGCACCTATGAGCGGATGAAGGAACGGGTCGGCACCGAACTCAAGCAGCACTTCCGGCCGGAGTTCTTGAACCGGATCGACGAAGTGATCGTGTTCCCGCCATTGACCCAAGACGAGATCTTGCAGATGGTCGACATGATGATCGGCTCGCTGGAGACCCGCTTGAGCGAGAAGGACATCTCGATCGAGTTGACCACCGCCGCGAAGGAGAAGTTGGCGTCCAAGGGCTTCGACCCGGTGATGGGCGCGCGGCCGCTGCGTCGGACGGTGCAACGCGAGATCGAGGACGTCTTGGCTGAGAAACTGCTTTACGGCGAGATTCGAGCCGGCCAGATCGTCTTGGTCGACGTGGTCGATGACGAGTACGTCTTCACCGGCACATCGAAGGCGGACTTGGAGTTGACTTCGGTTCCGCCAGCGGTAGAGGCTGGCGCGGGTTCAGAAGACTGACTCGCAGTCCGTAGCACCTAGAGGTGAGGGGCTCTTGCACTTGGAAGTTTCGAGTGCAAGGGCCCCTTCGCTTTGAGCTGCCAGGAACTGGTAGATCAGGCTCGCTCAGGTGTAATGACGCGTTTGCCGACCGGGCCCGGCGAAACCTCAACGACAAACGCTGAGCCCCGTCGGGCGAGTTTGAACGTGGCGCGTCGAACTCATAGAACCACTTGGGCCAGATAGCGTTGAGCGGTGAGCAACCGGCCAGTCAGCAGGGACATCTACTGGCGTCGGCGGCTGCTAGTTCTGGCTGGCTTGATAGCCCTGGTTTGGCTTGGCTTTCAGATTGCCGGACTCTTTGGCGGAGACGACAAGAAACCAGCCGCACAATCTGCGCCGACTGCAACCGCCTCCTCAGCAGCGGCACCAACTACCGAGCCGCCAGCGGATCAACTGATGGTTTCCCTAGACCTCTCGGACCAAGCGTGCAAGCCGCAGAACCTGCGGATCACCCCGTCGGTCGCAGCCGGCCAGTTCTCCGGTTCGCCGGTCAAAGTCGAGTTCATGGTCAGTTCGCTGGACTCCGAACCGTGCACGTTCCAGCCGAGCGCCGATGAACTGCTGGTGGTGGTAGACGCCAGTCGCGCGCCGATCTACGACTCCTCAGTCTGCCGAGCCGCGTTCTTCGACCAAGCAGTCCAGGTTCCGGCCGGCTGGTCTGTGGTCACCACAGCGACTTGGTCTGGTCGAGGCTCAGGCAAAGCCTGCCGCCCAAGTGAAGGGTTCGCCCCACCGGGCAGTTACACCCTCAAGGTCGGCACCTATGGCGGTGAGCCGGGGGAAGTGAAGTTCAAACTAGACCGTCGCCCGGCGGTCAAGACCACTACAACTGCGACGACCGCGCCCACGACGAAGCCAAGCACAGCGGCAACAAAAGCCACTGCAACCGCCGGCCAGGATTGAGCCGCTGGTTAGACGTAACGCTCCAGAATGCTGGATTCGGCCAACCGGGAGAGGCCGTCACGAACGCCACGTGCGCGCAAGTCGCCGACACCGTCGACGGCCTGAAGATCGTCCAAGCTGGCCGCCAGCAGTCGCTGCAGCGTGCCGAAGTGCAAGATCAGCCGTTCGACCACAGTGGCTGGAAGTCGCGGGATCCGAGCCAGCAGGCGGTAGCCGTGCGGCGAAACCGAAGAGTCCAAGGAGTGCGAGTCACCGATCTGCATCGCGGCAGCGACATTGCCCAAGTCGAGCACGGCCTCAGAATCCAGTTCGGCCAACGCTTCAAGAATCTCCGGGATCAGTTCTTCGGACCCGGCCGGCAGATAGTCGCGAACGACCAGCGAACGCTCGGCGTCCACCCCGCCAACCAGCTCGTTCAACTGCAGTGCCAGCAAGCGGCCCTCTGAGCCAAGTTCCAGAACGTAGGTTTCGATTTCGTCAGAAATTCGGCGAACCATCTCGAGGCGTTGCGCCACCGCAGCCACGTCACGAATCGTGACCAAGTCCTCAACTTCGAGCGCCGAAAGGGCGTCGGAGACCTCATCGAGCCGGGTGCGGTAACGCTCCAAGGTCTGCAACGCCTGGTTTGCTCGGCCCACCACGGCGGTGGAGTCCTCCAAGACGTAGCGGTGGTCGTCTAGGTAGACCGCGATCATGTGCATTGACGCCGAAACCGAAATCACCGGCACGCCAGTTTGGCGGGCAACCCGTTCGGCGGTGCGGTGGCGGGTGCCAGATTCGCTCGTCGGGATTGACTGGTCTGGCATCAGGTGGACTGCGGCACGGACAATTCGCGACGCCGAAGAATCCAAAATGATGGCGCCGTCCATTTTCGCTAACTCGCGAAGGCCGGTGGCACTAAACGGAACGTCGAAGGTGAAGCCGCCGGTAGAGATCGAGTCGATCAGCTTGTCTTGACCCAGCACGATCAGGGCGCCGGTGCGGCCACGCAAGATCCGCTCAAGACCCTCACGCAGCGCTGTTCCCGGCGCGACCGACGCAAGTGTCGCTCGCAGATCTAATCCCGGCACGTTCTTTCCCCGTTCTGACTCGTCGCGCTCATCTTAGGGCAGAGCGCGAAGTGCTGAGCCAAGATCGGCCGCGCGAAGGACCCTCAATCCGACCGATGACAAGTCTTCAGTGCCGGCCGGGACAATCGCGTGGGTAAATCCGATCCGTGCGGCCTCACGAAGTCGCGGCTCCAGCCCCGACACGGTGCGCACTTCGCCGGCCAGGCCGACTTCACCGATCGCCACTAAGCCCGACGGTAACGGGTTGCCGCCAGCGGCCGAAATCACCGCGAGCGCGATCGCCAAATCTACCGCGGGCTCGTGCAGGCGAGCCCCACCGACCGAGGCGGTGTAGACGTCGTGTTGTCCAAGCGAGACGCCGTTCTTGGTGAGCACCGCCAACAGCATTGCCACTCGCGAGGAGTCCAATCCGCTGGAGGAGCGCCGCGGCGACGGCGTGGTGGCTGCGACCGTCAGCGCCTGGACCTCTGCCAGCAGCGGACGACGGCCCTCCAAAGTGACGGTGACGCAAGTTCCCGGTACTGGCGCCTCGTGCCGAGAGACGAACAGGCCGGTGGGGTCTGGTACTTCGACGATGCCGGCGTCGACCAGATCGAAACAGCCGATCTCGTCGACCGGCCCAAACCGGTTCTTGGTCGCGCGCAGCAACCGAAGTCGACTCGTGCGGTCACCCTCAAACGCCAGCACCACGTCCACCAAGTGCTCCAGCACGCGCGGACCCGCCACCGTTCCGTCCTTGGTGACGTGGCCGACCAGCAAGACCGCGATCCCTTCGGCCTTGGCACGGGCGATCACGGTGGCGGCAACCTCGCGAACTTGAGTGACCCCACCGGGCACCCCTTCGATGCTGGCCGAACCGATCGTCTGGACCGAGTCGACGATCAGCAGGCTCGGCTTGACTGAATCGATGTGAGTCAACAGTGCGCCCAAATCGGTTTCGGCCGCCAGATACAACTCTTCGGCCAAAGCGCCGGTGCGCTCGGCGCGCAATCGCACCTGCGCGGCCGACTCCTCGCCGGACACGTAAAGGGTTCGCCGGCCGGCGCGAGCCCAGCGGGCGGCAACCTCGAGCAGCAAAGTTGACTTGCCGACGCCCGGTTCGCCGGCCAGCAGCATCACTGCGCCGGGGACTACTCCGCCGCCCAAAACACGATCAAGTTCGGCGATGCCAGATCCGGTGGCCGCCGCGTCGGTGGCGGCTACTTCGCCGATCGGAACTGCCGGCGAACTGACCGGGGCGGCCGCCGTGCGACCGGTCTTGTTGGAACCGCCGACGACATCTACCGTGCCCCAGGTCTGGCATTCGCCACAGCGGCCAACCCACTTGGCAGTGGTCCAACCGCACTCGGAACAGGCGAACGCGGCAGCAGTCTTTGGCGGCATGGGCCAAGCCTAAAGAATTAAGCCGACAGGTTTGAGGTTGTCCTCAGAGTCGGACGATGCCGTTTGGCGTGTCGAACTCAGCGGCCAAGATGCCGGGTGCGCCATTTGGGGCAACCCAGCGCACTTCAATCTGCTCAAGCGCGCCAACGGCCGGTTCGCCCAGCCAGTCGGCCAGACGCTCAGGCGAGCCGGCGATTTCCAAGGCGACCAAGGTGATTTCAGTTTCACCCATCTGGGAGGGGTGTTCCTGCTCGGGAACTTCCCACTTGGTCACGAACGGCAACTGTGGATCGCTGCGCATGCCGTTGATCCCGATCTGTCGCCAAGTCAGGTTGTATCCGTCTGGGCGATGCCGGTTGCCCGGAACGCTGTGTCGGCCGATTCGGTGCTCTACCGGGCCGATGTCCTCGACGCTCACACACCAGCCGAGCCAGCCGCCACCGAGTTCGCTGCGCGCTTTGACTGCTTGGCCAAACGGGGCCTTGTCGGAGGCTGGGTGTTCCAGCGCTTCCACGATTTCGAGGTACTGGCGGTTCTTCAACGGCAAGATCATGTTGTTCGTGCCGAACCGTGGGTGAACACCGCCGGGCAAGAACTCGGTGCCGAACTTCTTTTGCAGTTCGTCAGCAGTTGCCTTCAGGCCAGCTGGTCCGACGGCGAACGACAGATGGTCCAGATGCATGACTTCATTGTCTCCGGTCTTGGTTTGCCGCTGGTGATCAGGGTCACCTTGGGTCGGCCGGATGAGGCACCGGGCGGCCGGTCGAGATGAACTCCTCGCAGTGCTTCGCCAACTCGGCGTAACCGGCGTCGCCCATCATCGCGAGCAGTTCAGCGCGGTTCGAAACGTAGACCGGGTCTTTGCCCACGTGCGCTTCGGTGTTGGCCGAGCAGTACCAGTCCAGATCCGCGCCGCCGGGACCCCAGCCGGTTCGGGTGTACTCGCCGATCACGACCTCGGTGTAGGTCTGGCCATCGCCCGGGTCGACTACTCTGAACTCGCGACGCAGCGGTAACTGCCAGCACACGTCCGGCTTCAGCGTGTGCGGCTCCCGGCCGGTAGCTAAGGCATGGGCGTGCAAAGAGCAGCCGTAGCCGCCGGCGAAGTCCGGCGAGTTGTGGAAAATGCAGGCGCCGTCGACTGCCCGAGTCTTGAGTTCGCCGTCTTCGTCAAGTTCGGTCCAGCCACCACGGTGGCCTTCGTCGTGCAGTTCCCACTCAGTCGGATCGAGTTCGGCCACAAACTCTGCCACGCGGGCGTGGTCTTCGTCGCCGCTGAAGTGGGCGCCAAGAGTGCAGCAACCGGCGTCGGGGGAGGACTGGTAGATACCGGGGCAGCCTTGACCGAAGATGCACGTCCAGTTCGAGGTCAGCCACGTCAGATCGCAGCGGAACCGCTCGGTGTCGTCATCTGGGTTGGCGAACTCCACGAACGAGCGGGGGAAGCCTAGGTCGATCTCGGGCACACCAAAAGGTTAGGCCACCGCTGAAACCGAACTAACTGCAAACACGAAACCGGCCAGTGGGACACTGGTGGTTATGCGCATTGGCGTTCTAGACATCGGATCTAACACCGGCCACCTGCTGATCGTGGATGCTTTCCGCGGCGGTCCGCCGGTGCCGGCACACTCCTACAGCGAGCCGCTGCGACTGGCCGAAGCGCTATCCGAAGACGGCGCCATGACCGAAGACGGCACCGACCGCTTGGTCAAATACGTCAGCGAAGCCAAATCCCAAGCCGAAGACAAGGGTGCAGAACACGTGATTGCGTTCGCCACCTCGGCCGTGCGCGATTCGCCCAACGCGGACCAAGTGCTCGGACTTGTCCGTGAAAACACCGGGATGGATATCCAAGTCTTACCCGGCGAGGACGAAGCGAGATTGACCTTCTTGGCGGTACGTCGCTGGTTCGGCTGGTCGGCTGGCCGCTTGGGCGTTTTCGACATCGGTGGTGGATCACTGGAACTAGCCGTCGGCGCCGACGAATCGCCGTCGGTGGCGGTTTCGCTGCCACTTGGCGCGGGTCGGCTGACCCGCGAACGCTTCGACCGCGGGATTGAGTTCGACGAGATTCGCCGCGAGGTGCGCCGTGAGATCGGCGCGGTCGCCGGTCCGCTGCTGCGCCACGACGGCTTCGACCGGGCCGTCGCCACCAGCAAGACCTTCCGGGCTCTGGCTCGCATGTGTGGAGCCGCCCCCCGCGCGGACGGCCCGTATGTGCGTCGTTACCTCAAACTCACTGATCTGCGCCGGTTGAATGCCGAACTGCGTACGATGTCGAACGAACAGATCGCCGAACTCCCCGGAGTCTCGGCCACCCGCTCGCACCAAATGCTGGCCGGCGCGCTGGTCGCCGAAGCGACGATGGACTTGTTTGGGCTCGAAGAACTAGAGATTTGCCCGTGGGCGCTGCGGGAAGGCGTTCTTATTGAGTATCTGGACCATCTGTGACCAGGATCGGCCTAGGCTGGAAGGCGTGAGCGTGTCTGACCAAACTCCGCGAGTTTCGCTATCTACCTCTTCGGTGTACCCCGGCGGTACGGCCGATGGGTTCGCGGCTGCGGCCCGACTCGGTTACGACGGAGTGGAGGTCATGGTCGGACTCGACGATGTCAGTGCCGACACCGTCGCAGTAAAGGCCTTGGCCAAGGCTCACGACATCGACGTGGTTTCGGTGCACGCGCCCTGCTTGCTGGTGACTCAGCGAGTGTGGGGGACTGAGGCTTGGGGCAAACTGCACCGCAGCGCCGAGATGGCACTGGACGTGGGCGCCGACACGGTCGTGGTGCATCCGCCGTTTAGATGGCAACGCGAATACGGCAAGGGATTCGTCGAAGGAATCGCCAGGCTCGAAGATGAGTACGACGTCGCGTTCGCGGTCGAGAACATGTACCCGTGGCGGTCCGGCAAGCGTGAATTTCAGGCGTATGCGCCCGGCTGGGATCCGGTTCCCTTCAGTTACCAGAACGTCACGGTCGATTTTTCTCACGCGGCAACCGCGCAGGTAGATTCGCTGCAGTTGATCGATGACTTGGGTGATCGCTTGGCGCACATCCATTTGGCCGACGGTTCGGGCTCGTTCAAAGACGAGCATTTGATTCCAGGCCGCGGCAGTCAAGGCTGCGATGCACTCTTGGCCAGGCTCGCCGAAAACAACTTCACCGGTCACGTGGTGGTCGAAGTCAACACTCGCAAATCACCCGATCGTGATGAAGACTTGCTTGAGGCATTGAATTTCGCCCGCAAACACTTGACCAAGGCGTCGGTCTAGTCGCTTTCGGTACGGGGGCGCGCCCACCGGGTTGATACCAGCGAGCCGACGATCAACTGCAGTTGGTGATACAGCATCAGCGGCAAGATCATCACCGGGAAAACGCTGGCGGAGAACAGCACGCTGGCGATTGGCAGGCCGGCTGCCAAGGATTTGTTGGTTCCGCAGAAGTAGATCGCGATCGCCGTCGCCCGGTCGAACTTTCGTCCAACAAGCACGCAAAGTAGCGAACTTGCGGTCAGCAGCAACGGAACGGTCACCGCCACGATGGCCGCATCAATCCAGCGCAACTGCAACCAGACGCCGGAGTTGGTGCCTTGGCTGAACCCGGCATAAACCACCAGCAGGACGGTCGATCGGTCGAACCGGGCGAGGGCGACGGCGTGCCGTTTGACCGGTCCGCGCAGCCAGCGCCGGGACAATTGGCCCAGTGCGAACGGCACCAACAGCAACGAGACGATCCGCAAGATCGCGGTCGTGGTCACTTCGACGTGGCTGCCGATCAGCGCGGCAACGAGCAGGGGAGTTAGGAACACCCCAAGCAAGCTCGAAAGGCTAGCTGCGACCACGGCCACGGCGCCGTCTCCGCCGGCAATCCCGGTTAACGCCACCGAAGACTGCACGGTCGAGGGGACCGCGCAAAGGAACAGTAGCGCCGCCATTAGTTGGTTACTGATCAACCAAGGCGAAAACGCCGAAAGCGCCAGGCCGAGCAGTGGAAAAGCCAGGAACGTCAGCGACACGATCGTCAGGTGGGCCCGCCAACTCGCAGCGCCCCGCTTTACCTGACGGGTAGAAAGCCGTGCTCCGTAGAGGAAAAACAGCAATGCGATTCCCACCTGGACCGCGATCGCTACGACCTCGGCGACTGAGCCGTCGGCAGGCAGCACGATCCCGGTGCCGGCCACGGCCAGCAGCAAGATCAGGAACGGGTCAATGCGCATCGACCTCACCGTATCTGGCCAATCCGGTGGCCGGGTGACACCTGGCAATCCGGCGCTGTAAGTCTGTAGCCATGACTGAGGGCCAGATCAACGCCGTTTGTGTCTTCTGCGGATCTCGACCGGGCACAGACCCGGCGTATGAGGCGGCCGCTCTAGGGTTTGGCCGAGGCTTGGCGAATGCGAACGTGACGCTAGTTTTCGGCGCTGGCGGGATCGGCCTGATGGGTGCGGTCGCCGAAGGTGCGCTCGCGGCCGGCGGTCACGTGGCCGGGGTGATCCCGAAGTCGTTGCTGGAACGCGAAAGCGGGAACGGTGACCTTCCAGAGATTCACGTCGTTGACACGATGCATGAGCGAAAAGCCAAAATGCACGACCTCTCAGATGCGTTTGTGGTGCTGCCCGGCGGACTTGGCACCTACGAAGAGTTCTTTGAGATCTTGACTTGGCGGCAACTCGGCTTTCACGACAAGCCGATCATCGTGGTTGACGTGGCGGGCTATTTTGATCCGCTGCGCCAGATCGTTCGCCACGGCGTCGACCAAGGATTTCTAAACGCCAAAGACGAGCAACTTTTTAGCGTGGTCGACTCGATCGAGGAGGCCTTCGCCCTGCTGGGCATCGCGGCTGAAATCGGCTGAACACCGGTGGCGAGCCGCAACGCTGCGAAGGGGAACTACTCTCGCCATATGAGAATCGTAGTGATCGGCGGCGGGGTGATGGGCGGGACGTTGCTTTCGGCGATGGCTCGCGCTGGTCACCAAGATCTAGTGGTGGTCGAACGCAGTGACAGTCGGCGCCAAGAACTCGAAGCGCTCGGGTTCGTGGCTGAAAGTGAACTCTCAGCGGCGGCAGGCGCGCAAGTGGTCTTGTTGGTAACCAAACCGCAAGACGTTCCGACGGTCCTTCCAGAACTGCCCAAGTTGGCCGACGGGGCCATCGTGGTTTCGCTGGCCGCTGGGGTCAAGACCGCGACTATCGAAGCCGTCCTTCCCGGCGTGGCCGTGGTGCGAGCTATGCCGAATACGCCGGCGCTGATCGGCCTGGGCATGTTCGGGGTCTCGGCTGGCTCAGCGGTGTCGGCAGAACAGTTGGCGCTGGTGGTGGACTTGCTGGGCAGCGGCGGTGAGGTAGTCGTGGTCGCCGAAGAGCAGCAAGATGCGGTCACCGCATTGTCTGGTTCTGGGCCGGCGTACCTGTTTTATCTGGCCGAACAAATGATCGCGGCCGGAATTACCGCAGGCCTCGATGAATCTACCGCGCGCACGCTGGTGGTCCAGACGCTCCGCGGTTCGGCCGAGTTGCTGCAACAGTCCGGTGAATCGGCCCAAGAGCTTCGCAGCCGGGTCACCTCACCCAATGGCACCACCCACGCCGCCATTACTACCTTTGACCGCCTCGGCGTCGGTTCTGGGCTCCAAGCTGGTGTCCGGGCGGCGGTTGACCGCTCGATCGAACTAGGCTGACGATATGGACGATCGCGCCGCGGTGGTTTTTGACGAGCGGCTAACTGATTACGACTTCGGACCTTCGCACCCGATGGCGCCGGTTCGAGTCAAGCTGACAATGGCTTTGGCCGGTGAGTTGGGCATCTTAGACCGGCTCGACGTCGTCGGCGCTCGGGCTGCGACCGAATCAGAACTTATGGCCGTCCACGCGCCGGACTACATCGAACGGGTCGTGAACCTAAGCAAGCACCCGACGCATTCGGATCCGACCCATGGGCTCGGTACCGAAGACAATCCGGTTTTTGAGGGAATGCACGACGCGAGCGCGCTGATCGCCGGAGCCAGCGTTGAAGCAGCGCGCTTGGTTTGGACCGGCGAGCGCAAGCGGGCGATCAACGTTAGCGGTGGACTGCATCACGCCATGCCTGGACGAGCAAGCGGGTTCTGCGTCTACAACGATGTCGCGATGGGCATCCAGTGGATGCTTGATCACGGCGCGAAGAAGATCGTATACATCGATGTCGACGCCCACCACGGCGACGGCGTGCAAGCGATTTTCTACCACGATCCGCGGGTGCTGACGATTTCGTTGCACGAATCGCCCAAGTCGCTGTTCCCGGGCACCGGATACTCCACCGAGGTCGGCGCCGAGGGTGCGCAGGGCTCAGCGGTGAACGTGCCGCTGCCGCCGGGCACCTCCGACGCGGGTTGGTTGCGCGCATTCCACGCCGTCGTGCCGCCGATTGTGCGCGAGTTCGCGCCGGAAGTGATCGTCAGTCAGCACGGTTGCGACTCTCACATGGACGATCCACTGACGAACCTGATGCTTAGCGTCGACGGTCAGCGGGCGTCCTATTTGGCGGTACGCGACCTGGCCGATGAGGTCACCGGTGGCAAATGGGTAACCACCGGCGGCGGTGGATACGCCGTGGTGGACGTGGTGCCTCGGGCTTGGGCGCACTTGCTTTCGATCGTTTCGGGGCTTCCGCTAGATCCTGATACGCCGACGCCAGATGCTTGGCGGGCCGAGGTTGAACGGCTTCGCGGGCAGCCAGCGCCGCTTCGGATGACCGATGGTCGGCGGGCGCTTTACCGCAGTTGGGAGGAGGGCTACGACCCGGCTTCGTGGTTGGACAGGTCGATTCAAGCCACCCGTAACGAAGTATTCCCGTTGAACGGTCTGGACCCAACGTACTAGGACCAAATAGTCGAATGTGACGCCTGTTGCGCAATTAGTTTTGTGATTTCTATTCACACATGTCCCATAAGCCACTAGGCTTCCAAGAAGCATGCGCGCTCAATCTCCGGTGGGGAAGCCGGAGAGCGCGCGTGCCCCTAGGGAAAGAATGGTGTGGAGATGACCGAGGGAACTCGTTTCATGACTGTAGCCGAGGTCGCGGATCAGATCCGTGTCTCGAAGATGACTGTGTACCGCTTGGTGCACTCGGGTGAACTTGAGGCCGTTCGTGTCGGCCGCTCGTTCCGTGTGCCAGAGCACGCAGTCAACGAATTGCTAGACAAATCGTTTTACCAAGCCGGTTGATCGATCGCTGACCTGAGTCACTCAGGTCAGCGATTGTTCATTTATTGAGACCACGTGCTCACCCGATTTGAGTGATCGCCTAGGGTTGGTCTGTCCTGAGAAGTCCAGATCGAGGTGTGTTGTGGGTTCAGTAATCAAGAAGCGTCGCAAGCGGATGTCTAAGAAGAAGCACCGCAAGATGCTCAAGCGCACTCGCGTGCAGCGCCGCCGTCTGGGCAAGTGACCCATGAGCGAGGTCGTCCTTGTAACGGGCGCGGCCACGCCTGGCGTGGCTTTGGCAGCGCGCCGCCTCGCTGAAACCACCGGCTCGAAGGTTGTCGCAGTCGACACCACCTTGCCGGAGGATGATCTCGGGCCAGCAAAGTTCGTACGAGCAGATATTCGTACTCCGGTCATTTCCAAGGTGCTCGCCGTTGAAGGCGTGACCACCGTCGTCCACATGGACCTAGCGCCAATGCGACCGCGGGGCACTGGCAGCGCCACCAAGGAAATCAATGTCATCGGCACCATGCAGGTGCTCGGCGCTTGCCAGCGTTCGGACACGGTGAAACGGGTTGTGCTGATGTCGAGCGCCGCGGTCTATGGCACCTCGCCGCGCGATCCGGCGGTGTTCAAAGAGTCGGTCACCGCGCGCGGCGGAACCAAGTCTGGTTTCGCCAAAGATGTAGTTGAGGTCGAGGCGTATACCCGCGGATTCGCTCGGCGGCGCCCCGACATTTGCGTAACGACCTTGCGGATGGCTCAGTGCGTCTCCCCGAACTTCTCCAGCCCGTTGGGGTTGTACTTTTCGAATCCGGTGCTGCCAGTTCCGATGGGTTTTGACGCCCGCTTGCAGTTGATCCATCCAGAAGATGCCTTCGCAGTAGTTGAGCGCGCCGCGACGACCGACATTCCGGGCACGTTTAACGTTGCCGGTGACGGAGTGCTGATGCTGACCCAGGCCGCCAGGATTCTGGGCAAGCCCACGCTGCCACTGCTGCCAGTTGGTTTTGGTTCGTTCTTGAACCGCGCCGCGAGTTTCATGGGAACTGACTTGACGCCAGGGGTGCACCGGTTGCTCACCTACGGTCGAATCCTTGACACCACGGCGTTGCGCGAGATTTTTGGATACACCCCCAAGTACTCGACCCGCGAGACGTTCGAGTGGTATGCCGAGACTTTGCGACCGGGTCTGTTCCAGATGCTGGGGGTTACTAAGTGAAAGACGATCTCAAAGGCATCGGCACCTCTGGCCAAGCGGGCCGAGGTAACCGGGCCACTTCCCCGTCGAAGGCGGCGCGATCTTTAGCCGGTCCGGCTAAGCCGGCGGCACCGAAGAAGAGGGCAACGGCGGCTAAGCCGGCTGCGGCTGAACCGAAGAAAGCAGCGGCTAAGAAGCCCGCTGCCAAGGCCGCCGCAACGAAAAAGACCGCCGCAACGAAAAAGGCTGCACCGAAGGAGGCTCCGGCGAAGAAGGCCGCAGCCACTAAACCTGCAGCCACTAAAGCCGCGGCCAAGGAACGGACGCCGTCAGAGTCGGGTGCCGCGAAAGTCGCCGAAGAACGTCTCGACGCGAAGGCTGGGGCCAAAGAGCGTCACTTGCATTCAGTCCCAGACGGCGAGTCAAGTCGCGAAGAGCCACCCAAACAAGCCACCGAAGGGCTGGACCCGGACGACCTCGCGGCCGCGTTTGCTGAAGGCGCCAAGCGCCTCCTTGGCTCAGACCTGGGGGCGAAGTTGGCCACCACGGTCGCGGCATTGCGCCGCCGAGCCTCTGGCGACTATGAGGTCGACGAATTCGGGCTCGACCCCGAAATGCACGAGCTTTTCAACTCCTTGATTGAGCCGCTTGCCGAAAGCTGGTTCCGGCTTCAAGTTCGTGGAATCGAGAACATCCCTACCGATGGTGGCGCACTGCTGGTGGCCAACCACTCGGGCACGGTTCCAGTCGACGGACTAGTTACCGGATATGCGGTGATGAAGAACACCGGCCGACCGATCCGTCCCTTGGGCGCCGATTTGGTGTTCAAGTTGCCCTATGTCGGCCAGATCGCCCGCAAGATGGGCGCGACCTTGGCCTGTGCCGAAGACGCCGAACGGCTTTTGGCCGCCGGCGAATTGGCGGCAGTGTGGCCGGAGGGCTTCAAAGGCGTGGGCAAGCCGTTCAGTGAGCGTTACAAACTGCAGCGATTCGGTCGTGGTGGGTTCGTCTCGGCGGCCATGCGTGCGCAAGTTCCGATCATTCCGGTTTCCATCGTCGGCGCCGAAGAGATCTACCCACTGGTGGGCAACATTCCATCGCTGGCGCGGCTTTTTGGCCTGCCCTACATC
>JAPXRA010000009.1:0-16480 GCA_033813795.1 Aeromicrobium sp.
CAGCACCCGGTGGTCGTTCTCGATCTTGGGCGGTAACTCCGGCGCGATACCCGGGTCGGTCTTCCTTCTGCGCAGGACGAATGGGCGAATGAGTTGAGACAGTTCGGCGGCTCGGTCCGAATCACGATCGCGTTCGATCCGGCGTGACCACTGTCGGCGGAATTGCTCGCGCGTGCCAAGCAGGCCCGGTGTGGTCCAGTCCAAAAGTGACCAAAGTTCACCCAGATGGTTTTCTACCGGCGTGCCGGTCAGCGCCATTTTGGCTCTCGAGTCGATCGTGCGTAGTGCTTTTGCTGCGCCGCTCGCCGGGTTTTTGACGTGTTGGGCTTCATCTGCGACGACCAAGTTCCATTGGTGGTCGGCCAGTTCCAACGCACTCGAGCGCATCGTGGCATACGTCGTGACCACGAAGCCGGTCTTGGCATCGTTTAGGCTGCGGCCGGGCCCGTGGTAGCGCAGCACCGGAACCCCCGGCGCGAACTTCGCGATTTCGCGCTCCCAGGTCGACAGCACTGAGGCCGGACAAACCACCAGCGTCGGTTCAGCGGCATCAAGTTGCAAGTGCAGTGAAATCAGCATCAGCGTCTTGCCCAGACCCATATCGTCGGCCAAGATTCCGCCAAGTTGTAGGTCAACTAGTTGGCTCATCCACCTCAGGCCGCGAAGTTGGTAATCGCGCAAGGAGCCAGCAAGTGCCGCCGGTTGCTCTGCCGGGGCGATGTCTTGGTCTTGTTCGGCCAGGCGGCGGCGAACTTCCTCGAGCCAACCTACGGTGTCGACTTCGACTTGTTGACCGTCAACTTCGAGCTGTCCGGTTACCACCGCTCGCAGGGCAGTTGCGGCCGAAAGTTCCTGGGAGTTGCCAGACATCAACTGCGTCAACTGCTGTTTGTCCACCATCACCCAGCGGTCTCGCAACTGGATCACGCCAGAAGCGGAGTTCGCTAGTTCTTCGAGTTCGGCGTGACTTAGCCGGGTTCCGTCGACCGAGATGCTCCAGTCGAACCGGAACAGCGAATCGGCGCTAAACGCCGGTGGTCGGTCGTGGGTGTCAAAGCGCTGTGTTGCGTCTGGCTCGGTGCGTTCGATCACGCCAGTCGCCTGGATCTCGGTGCGCAAACCTGCTGGCCAGTTCACCTCAACGCGGTTGGCCAGAGCCGAAACCATCGGCCTACCCTGGCCGAGCTGCCCAAGCTCGGTCGGTCCGACAGTCGCCTTTCCAGTGGCGGCGAGTTGGGCCGCCGGGGGCCAACTTTCGCCCAGTCGCTCCAGCATTGAGGCCATGGCCGGCTTTGCCGCTGGGCCCAGGTGATGGTCGTCGCTTTCGAGCACTACCTCGGCCGACACCGGAGCGCGGTTCTGGGCCTGGGGTCGCACCCACAAGCACAAGCGGGCCAGTTCGTCACCCTCGCCGCTCAACTCCACGTCTAGGCGGTAGGAGAAACTAGTCGGGAATTCTATTCTTGGCAACTGTGGTTCGAACTCTCGCCGCCGCTGCGGGGTAACCGCCACGGCAGGGGCGTCGGCCACCAAAGCCGCGAGAAAGTCGGCGATCGCTTTTTGGCCCGCGGCAGCCGTAGGACCGATGCTCTGGCCGGCATCGCGCAATTGTTGAAGCTCGGCTGGCCCAGGTGAGGCAAGGTTGCCCGTTGCCATCAGTCGCAGGGCCAAGATCGCCGGTGACGCCCAAGCGCGCACACTCGGGTCTGCGTTCAGGGCACGGATTCCGCCGCTCAGTGGGCCGATCGCATCGCCCGCAGTGGCGCTGACCTCGCCGCGGGTGGTTTCAAAAACAAACCGGGAGTTGCTCGGGTCCTGTTCGTCTGCCACGAACCGAACCGGGTGACGCAGGGCGAGCTGCAACTCGGTCGAAGTGGCCATCGAACTATTCTCGCGCACCGGCCCAAAAGCCGGTTCGTCGGTCACATGTGACCGGTGTCAAGGAACCGCTGATGCCAAGAAAGTGCCTCATTTAGCAGGTGTGGGGTATGGCGAGCCAGTGGACGTTCGGCTTGGGAACGGTCAAAGTAATCCTGCAACTGCTCTCGATAATCCGGGTGCGCGCACCTTGCGATGATGCGCCGTGCCCGGGCCGTGGGGGAGAGGCCGCGTAAGTCGGCCAGGCCCTGCTCGGTGACGATGACATGCACATCGTGTTCGGTGTGGTCGACGTGGCTTGCCATCGGAACGATTGCTGAGATCGCACCGTTCTTGGCCGTAGATGGGGTCAAGAAGAAGTTCAAGAAGGCATTGCGTGCGAAGTCGCCGCTGCCGCCGATGCCATTCATGATCGCGCTGCCCATCACGTGAGTTGAGTTCACGTTTCCGTAAATGTCGGCTTCGATCATTCCGTTCATCGCGATGATTCCGAGTCGACGAACGATCTCGGGGTGGTTCGTGATTTCCTCGCTGCGCAACAAGATGCGGCCCTTGTAGTTGTTGATCCCGCGATGGAACCTGGCCATTCCTTCGGCCGAAAGACCGAAGGAAGCAGTCGAGGCCGCGCGCAAGGTGCCCGAGTCGAGTAGGTCGAGCATGCCGTCTTGGAGCACCTCGGTGTACGCCACCAAGTCGGTGAACTCGCTCTTGTCTAGGCCGCTGAGCACCGCGTTGGCCACGTTCCCTACCCCCGATTGCAAAGGGAGTAGGCCAGGAGGCATTCGACCTGCGGCCACCTCATGGGCGAGGAAGTCCAAGACGTGTTCGGCGATCGCTTCGGAAGTCTGGTCTACCGGGGCGAAGGCTGCACCGGCGTCAGGCTCGTTCGTTTCGATCACCGCGACGACCCTGTTGGGGTCGACCCGCAAATACGGTTCGCCAATGCGTTGCATCGGTTCGGTCAGTGCAAGAGGAAGGCGGTTCGGCGGCAGCGCCGTCTTTTGATAGATGTCGTGGAAACCCTCAAGTTCGCGAGGCTGCCAGTGGTTGACCTCCAAGATGACTTTGTCGGCCTGGTCCAGCCAAGTCTTGTTGTTGCCGACCGAACTGGCTGGCACCAAGAGCCCGTCGGCCAAAGCGGCGGTCACTTCGACCACTGCGACGTTTAATTTGCCGTAAAAGCCGAACCACATCTGTTGGGCCGAGTGGCTTAGGTGAGCGTCGATGTAGTCGACTTCGCCGGAGTTAATCTCCGAACGCAATGTCGGGTCGGAGTTGTATGGCAATCGAGTTGAGATGGCGTGAGCCTTCGCCAAGACGCCGTCAGCCTGCGGAGCGGTCGAAGCGCCAGTCCAGAGCCCTATCCGAAAGTCATCGCCGGCCGCGTGATGCTTGCTGATCCTTTCGGCCAAGGCGGCCGGGACCGCTTTTGGGTAGCCCGCACCGGTGAAGCCACTCATGCCGACGTTGTCGCCGGGTTTGATGAATTCCACGGCCTCGGCTGCGCCGGTGATGCGACTGGCCAAGATGGGGCAGGAAACGCGACTCATATTCTGATTTTGGCTTACCGGCGCTCCAAGACCAAAACTGCGACTAGTTGCGCAGTTCTTCGGGGACTTCTTCGTCTTCGCTTTCTTGTTCGGCGATCTGGCGACGAACTTCTTCCATGTCCATGTCTTTGACGCCGGCGATTACTTGTTCGAGCGCTTCGGCCGGCAGTGCGCCGGGCTGAGCGAACACCAAGATTCCGTCGCGGAAGGCCATAATCGTAGGAATCGAGGTGATTCCAACGGCAGCGGAAAGCTCTTGTTCGGCCTCGGTGTCGATCTTGGCGAAGGTCACGTCGGCGTACTTTTCGCTGGCGGCTTCGTAGATCGGGCCGAATTGCATGCATGGTCCACACCAACTGGCCCACCAATCGACCAAGGTGATGCCCTCGGCGGTTACTGCGTCTTGGAAGGTTTCAGCGGTCAGGTTGATCGTGGTCATGGCAGTTTCAACACTCTCTTGTGGGGCGACATTCCATAAAACGTCCAGAAATTGAAATTCTACGGCCAGCCGTAGCCCATTTGGGCCATGTTGGGCTATCGTCAGGACTAGGAGCCATTTTCTGAGCTCGGTATTACGAGGAATGCAGCGCCTCAGGGGAAACCCGGTACCTAGCCCAAAGCATGGCTTCGGGGGCACTTCGTCAGAGCAACTTCGGAAGCTCGAAGCGGGGTGATGGCGGTTAACCGTCAATGTGAGTCCGGCTCCCTCCCGGTACTGACAGCAGGACCCCACCACCTCGCGGTGGTGGGGTCTTGTATTTAGTTCAGGTCTTCTGAAACCAAATCAGAGCGGGCGAATGTTCGCTGCCTGCAGGCCCTTCTGGCCCTGCTCGACGTCGAATTCAACCTTCTGATCTTCGTTCAGCGAGCGGTAGCCCGAGGACTGAATCGCGGTGTAGTGAGCAAATACGTCTTCGCTGCCGTCGTCGGGGGCGATGAAGCCGAATCCCTTGTCAGCGTTGAACCACTTGACGGTTCCGGTGGCCATGGTGTCTCCTCTTGATCCTTCTTGGCGAGAGCCGAACGCGGCGTTCACGTCCGACGGTCGCGACGTACATCCAACTGCGAGCCGAACCGACACCCCGGGGGGAACTCAATCCTTTTGCTGTCCAACGTCGTGCAACTTCGTCCACCCTACGACAAGCCGACTCGATATTTGAACCTCAGGTCCAGCCCAAGGAAAAACTTTTGGTGAATCTTCGCTCTTTGGTGACTAGACGGTGTAGTCGATCACCAAAGGAGCATGATCGGACCAGCGCTCACCCCAACTTGCGGCGCGATCGACCGTGGCTTTCACCGCGCTGTTTGCTAGGTCTTCGGTGGCGATCTGGTAGTCGATTCGCCAGCCCGAATCGTTGTCGAATGCCTGGCCGCGCATTGACCACCAGGTGTACGGGCCGGGCACTTCTCCGCTGAGTTTACGGTGAACGTCGACCCAACTCAGTTCGCCGAAGAAGCGGTCGAAGTAGGCGCGCTCCTCGGGCAAGAAACCGGCCTTCTTGACATTGCCTTTCCAGTTCTTGATGTCTAGCTCGGTATGCCCGACGTTCAAGTCGCCGGTAACGACTGTCATCTGACCGCCTTGTTGCAGTTCGGTCATCCGAGTCGTCATCTGGTCGAGGAAGCGGTACTTGTCGACCTGTTTTTGGGTGCCGACCTCACCGCTGTGGACGTAAACACTCACCACGGTCAACTTGCGTCCGTCGGCCAATTCGAAGTCGGATTCGATCCAGCGGCCAGCGTCGTCGAAATACTCATCGCCGTTGCCGACGCGGTACGCGAGCGGTTCGAGTTTGCTAAGCACTGCGACCCCGGCGCGGCCCTTGGCCGCGGCCTCGGTGTGCACAATCTGGTAGCCGGTTTCTTGGAGGATCTCGAGGACGATCTGGTCGGGGGCGCGAACCTCCTGCAAGGTGACCACGTCTGCGTCACATGCGCTGAGCCAGTCGGCCATTCCCTTGCGCCACGCAGCGCGAATGCCGTTTACGTTTACCGTTGCAATCCGAAACACGGACTCGACGATAGCGGTCAGGTCTAGTCGGCAAACGGACGGCGTTCATCGAGTCGGATCGACTGGCGTCCGGCCCAGCGCCACACTCGAGCGGTTACGTCTTTGTCTTCCTCGGTAACTAGGTTTCCCATGACTCGCAGGGCGATCGTCATTAGCGCGTGCGAACGCATGCCGATCGGTCCGGCAGCGGGCAAAAACTTTGGCACGGTCAGCAGCGAAGCGAGCCGGCGCGCGATCGAGAACGCCGGGCCGTAGTGCTCGGTCAACAGAGCCGGCCAGGCGATTTGGACCGCGGTAGTGCTGGCGAACAACTCTGCGCCTAGTCGGCCAGTTTCAAGGCCGTAGTCGATGCCTTCGCCGTTTAGTGGATTGACGCAGCCGGCCGCATCGCCGATCAGGATCCAGTTTGGCCCGGCCACGCCCGAGACCGCCCCGCCCATCGGCAGCAACGCCGAGGTGGGCAGTTCGAGTTCACTGGCCAAGTCCCAGTCTTGCCGCCGCAAGGTGGCGTAGTACTCCATCAGCGGGCGGATCTGGATGTTCGCCGGGCGTTTCGCGGTGGCCAAGGCGCCAACGCCGAGGTTCACTCGGTCGTTGCCAAGCGGGAAGATCCAGCCGTAGCCGGGCAGTAGTTCGCCAGACTCGCCACGCAGTTCCAGATGCGAGGAGATCCACGGGTCGTCGCCGCGGCCAGACTTTACGTAGCTTCGTCCGGCGACCCCGTACACGGTTTCGCGGTGCCATTTGCGGCCCAAGACGCGGCCCAATGGCGACCGGACGCCGTCGGCGACAATTAGTTGTCGGCACTTGATCGCCGAAGTTCCGGCGATGGTCTTAACGATCACGGCCGCTACTGATCCGTCGGGGTTCTTCTCTACGTCGATCGCCCGGGCACCGTCGACGCCGATTGCGCCCGCGGCGGTGGCAGCGTCGCGCAAGCGATTGTCGAGTTCGGTGCGCGGGACTGCCGAACCGTGATCGGGCAAGGAACCGCCCGGCCACGGCAGCAGCAACTCCTGACCAAACCCGGCGGCGCGTAGACCACGGTTGACGGTGTGGCCTCGGACCCAGTCACCTTGGCCCAGCCGATCTAGTTCGGCGATTGCTCGGGGGGTCAGCCCATCGCCGCAGGTCTTGTCGCGCGGGAACACTGCCGCATCCAGTAGGACGGTGCTGCGGCCAAACCGGGCAGACCACGCGGCCGCGGCCGAGCCAGCCGGGCCGGCCCCAACAACTAGGACGTCAGTTGACTCCGGGAGGCTCATGCGTCGATTCTCCCACCGGTGGCCAAGGTGAAATTGTCGGGGCTGGATCGTGGGAGGATAGGGCCCATGTCGTTGGAAACTGGCCGTCAAACCCAAACTGCAACCCACCTGGATCTGCGTCGGTCGCCATATGAACTTCTATTGGCTGCCTTCTGTGTCGTGATCGTTATTTCAAATGTTGCAGCCACCAAGGCGGTTTCGATCGGCTCGGGAGAGCTTTCACTTGGCCCGATTCAGATTTGGCCGCTGATTCTCGACGGGGGAGCCGTGCTGTTCCCACTGGCCTACGTACTTGGTGACGTCTTGGCTGAGGTTTACGGTTTCGCCGCTTCCCGTCGAGCCATCATCGCCGGACTGGTGGCTTCGGCCTTGGCGGCACTTACGTTTTGGGTGGTAGCGGCGCTGCCGACCATGGCCGGGAACGAAGCACGCGCCGAAGCCTTCACCATGACCTTGGGTCCGGTGCCGCAGATCGTGCTGGCGAGCCTGGTTGCCTTCGCGGCTGGACAACTCTTGAACGCCTTCGTGGTTTCGCGGATGAAGCAGCGCGCCAACTCCGGCCTGTTCACTCGGCTGATGGCGTCCTCGCTGGTTGGCCAAATCGTTGACACGTTCTTGTTCTGCGCGATCGCGGCCTCGGCTATCGGGATCGTCGGTTTTGGCAGTTTCTTGAACTACTTCGTCGTAGGCGTCTTGTTCAAACTCACGGTCGAGTTCTGCTTCTTGCCGGTCACCTTCTGGGTGATCGCCCAAGTTCAGTCGCGTGAGTCGCGCCCGGCCAAGTAGCGTCCCAGCCACTCGGTTTTGAGTTCGGCGAACTCACCGGCAGTAATCGCCGCGCGCATCGAGTCAACGAGCCGCACGAAAAACCGCTCGTTGTGGATCGAGCACAAGGTGGCCGCAACCATCTCGTTGGCTTTGAACAAGTGATGCAAGTAGGCCTTGGTGTAGTTGGCGCAGGTGTAGCAGTCGCACTCATCGCAAATCGGACCGAAGTCTCGTCGTGAGGCCGCAACCAGCAGGTTGTAGCGCCCGCGAACGCTGTAGACCCGTGACGAGCGCGCCACTCGGGTAGGAGTGACGCAGTCGAAGGTGTCGCAGCCGGCTTCGACGCCTTCGAACAGGTCTTCAGGTTCGCCGATGCCGAGTAGGTGACGCGGTGCATCTTCGGGCAGTTCGTCGTTCACCCAACGGCAAATCGTGCCAAGGGATTCTTTCTCGATCGCGCCGCCGAGGCCGTATCCCTCGAACCGGCGCCCGTCGATCTCCAGGGACGCCAAATCGCGGGCGGCTTTTCGGCGCAAGTCTTCGTGCTGGGCGCCCTGAACAACTCCGTAGAGCGCTTGAGCCGGCCGGTCAGGTTGGGCGATGGTGAGTCGCTGGTGCTCAGCTAGGCAGCGTGCAGCCCAAGCCTGAGTGCGTTCCAATGACAACTCTTGGTACGCCCGACTGTTCATCAGCGTGGTCAGTTCGTCGAAGGCGAAGATGATGTCGGCGCCGATTTGGTGCTGGATCTGCATCGAGACTTCTGGGGTGAAGCGGTGCCGCGAACCGTCCAAGTGACTCTTGAAGGTGACGCCGTCGTCATCGACGTGGGCGAGCCGATCTTTGCCAGGGGCGATCACATCGTCGGCTTCGACGCCGATCGCGTCCATGGCAAGGGTCTTCTTGAAGCCAGCCCCAAGGCTCAGTACTTGGAAACCACCTGAGTCGGTGAAGGTGGGGCCGGGCCAGTTCATGAACGCGGCCAGTCCGCCGGCTTCATCGACAATGTCGGGACCCGGTTGCAGGTAGAGGTGGTAGGCGTTTGCCAACACGGCCTGGGCGCCCAAGTCCGAAAGTGACTCCGGTAGCACCGCTTTGACGGTGGCTTTGGTGCCGACCGGGATGAACGCCGGGGTCTGGATTTGGCCGTGCGGCGTGGTAATTGTGCCGGTGCGGCCAGGGGCGTCGGGAAGAGTACTGCCTACGGAAAACACTGAACTATCCAACCACTAGCGGTTTGGTTCACTCCACTGGTGCAGCCGCTTCTGGAGTCGGTTCGGTAATCGCTGGCGGTGTCGGCGTGGTGGTCGGTGTGGTTGTTGGCGCCGTTGTCGCGACCGTGGTCGGTTGGGTGGTCGGTTCGGTCGTCGGTGCTGTGGTGGCCTGGACCGTCGGCGTCGGTTCTGCTTCAGTGGGTTCGGTTTGCGGGTTTGACCAAGGCCGACTGATCGTTGGGTTGTCCTTGTTCCCGAAGGGGGAGTCGGTCACCAATTCGTAGCCGCCGATTGCGGCGAGCGCGACCGCGAGCGCGAGCGCGCTCCAAGCGGCAACTCGTTTCCATGCGATCGGCTGTTTCTCGGCCTGCGAGATCTCGATTTCAGTCTCACCGGGGGCTTCGCTGACTCGCTCGGTGATCAGTGCGCTGCCGCGGTCGAGGCCGTGCAAGTAAACCGCGGTAGCCACCGAGGCGGTGACTGAGCCGACCGCGGCACCGATCACCGTGCCGGCAACACCCAGGTAGGACGCCACCCACGCTGAGGTCATGGCGGCAAGCGCGCCGATCAGGATCTGCAGCCACGGCTTTGGGTCTTTGGCTTCAGGCATGGTTACGAGCCTAGCCAGCGAAATTGAGAGAGTGCTTAACCCAGTGCCTGCTCCAAGTCAGCGATCAGATCGGTCACATCCTCAATCCCGACCGACAGTCGCACGAGGTCATCTGGCACCTCCAACTGCGATCCGGCCGTGGACGCGTGGGTCATTGCGCCGGGGTGTTCGATCAGCGACTCGACGCCCCCCAAACTCTCCGCGAGAGTGAAGATCCTGGTGCCAGAACAAAAATCGAGGGCGGCTTCGCGTCCGCCAACTAGGCGAACCGAAATCATCGCGCCAAACCGCTTCATCTGTTTGGCAGCCGCCTCGTGCCCCGGATGATCGGCCAATCCCGGGTAACGCACCTGGCTGATCGCCGGGTGCGCACTCAGCATCGCCACGATCGCTTCGGCGTTGTCGCAGTGACGGTCCATTCGAACCGCCAGCGTCTTGATGCCGCGCATCGTCAAATAAGCGTCAAACGGGCCGGGCACTGCGCCGGCACCATTCTGCAAGAACGCGAATGCCTCGTCGAGGGCCGCATCGTTGGTGATCAATGCGCCACCGACCACGTCGCTGTGCCCACCGAGGTACTTCGTGGACGAGTGCAAGACGATGTCCGCGCCAAGCGCCAGTGGCTGTTGCAAATACGGCGAAGCGAAGGTGTTGTCCACCAGCACCTTCGCGCCGGCGGCATGAGCGATCTCGGCGATCTTGGCAATGTCGCCGATGTTGAGCAACGGGTTTGTTGGGGTCTCGATCCAAACGAGTTTGGTGTTCTCGTCGATGGCCGCAGCGATGGCGGCCAGGTCGTTCACCGCCGCCGGCGTGTGGCTTACGCCCCAGTTACTGAACACCTTGTCGATTAGTCGGAAAGTTCCGCCGTAGGCATCGTCGGGAATCACCAAGTGGTCGCCGGGGCGCAGGATCGACCGTAGAGCGGTATCGGTGGCGGCCATGCCAGAGGCGAACGCCCGGCCAAAAGTGCCACCTTCTAGGGCAGCCAGATTCTGTTCGAGTGCGCGCCTAGTCGGGTTACCAGTTCGGGCGTACTCGAACCCTTCACGCAGGTGCCCGACGCCGTCTTGGGCGAAAGTAGAACTCGCGTAGATCGGCACGTTGACCGCGCCGGTGCGTGGGTCCGGCTCTTGGCCGGCGTGGATTGCTCGCGTGGAGAAGCCGTGGTTGGTCGAATCGGTCATACGTGAACCCCCAATAGATCGTGCCGGGTGAGAACCCCCAGCGGTTTTCCTTCGTCGATCACCATGACTGCGTCATGCTCGCTCAACGCCGCGAGCGCTGCCGCCAAGCTTTCGCCCGAGCCGATCAGCGGTAGTGGCGGTTCCATGTGCTCGGCGACCGCGTCAGTCAGCGCTGCGCGTCCCTCAAACACGGCGCTCAGCAACTCGCGTTCACTGACGCTGCCGTTGACTTCGCCAATTACCACCGGCGGTTCGGGCCCGACTACCGGCATCTGGGAAACGTTGTATTCGCGCAGAATCTCGATCGCGTCGCGCACCGTTTCGGACGGGTGGGTGTGTACCAGTGCCGGCAGTTGACCGGTCTTGCGCCGCAAGATGTCACCTACGCGTAGATCGGCAGCGTTGCCATCAAGCGGTGTGCGCAAGAAACCGTAGGAGGCCATCCAGTCGTCGTTGAAGATCTTTGACAGATAGCCGCGACCGCCGTCGGGTAGCAAGACCACCACGAGGTCGTCCGGATCGGCCTGTTCGGCCACTCGCAGCGCTGCCACTACCGCCATGCCGCACGAACCGCCAACGAGTAAACCTTCTTCGCGGGCGAGGCGGCGTGTCATGTCGAAGGAGTCAGCATCCGAGACAGCGATGATCTCGTCTGGCACCGATGGGTCGTAGGCGCTGGGCCAGAAGTCCTCGCCCACGCCCTCGACCAAGTAGGGCCGCCCAGTTCCGCCGGAGTAGACCGAGCCCTCGGGGTCTGCACCGACAACCTTGATGTTGGGGTTCTGCTGTTTGAGGTAGCGGCCCGTGCCGGTGATGGTGCCGCCGGTGCCGACTCCGGCCACAAAGTGCGTGACGCGACCATCGGTGTCGGCCCAGATCTCCGGGCCGGTGGTTTCAAAGTGGCTCGCGGGCCCGGCCGGGTTTGAGTACTGGTCAGGTTTCCACGCGCCGGGCGTTTCGCGCACGAGTCGGTCCGAAACGTTGTAGTAGGAGTCCGGGTGTTCTGGTGGGACCGCGGTCGGGCAAACCACTACCTGAGCTCCGTACGCCTTTAGCGTGTTGCGCTTGTCTTCGCTGACTTTGTCCGGGCAGACAAAGATGCACGAATAGCCGCGCTGCTGAGCAACCAGCGCCAAGCCGATTCCGGTGTTGCCCGAGGTCGGCTCGACTATGGTCCCGCCGGGCTTGAGCAGTCCGGCCGCTTCGGCCTCGTCGACCATCTTGATCGCAATCCGGTCTTTGGAACTGCCGCCGGGGTTCAGGTATTCGAGTTTTGCCACGACCGTGGCCGAACCTGGTCGAACAACTTTGTTCAGGCGGACGAGGGGAGTGTCACCGATCAGATCGGTCACGTGGTTTGCGATGGGCATGAACCCATCATGACTTACGAACGGAGCAAACGTCCCTGAGCGTCGGTCGAATCGGAAACCAAAATGATCACACCGTCTATAACCGGCCAGATTGCGCCGAGGCCGCAGGTGAGCAGCGATACGAGCAACTGGGCCACACCCAGGCTGGTGTGGCCGGTGTAGAACCGGCCAATCCCAAGGGGGAGCAGGATCTGCAAGATCCCAGCGACGACCTTCGACTTGTCCGAATACGGGCGGCCAAGCGGATCGACGCCGAACGGCGCCCAATTTGGCTGACCGTACGCACCTGGCCCCGGGTTCTGATAACCCGGGGCAGGTGCGCCAAGGTTTTGCGTTGGCTCGAAGTCGGCAGCGCCTTGATTCGGATCCGAAAACGGTTCCTGCGGTGGCATCGTCATGGGATCAGGCTACGCCGACTCAGAGCGTTCCGGATTCTTCGGGCAGGCCGCGTCCGTCGCCGATGTGGGCGTACGGGTCGGCTTGCTTGCGCTGGTCGCGTTCGGGGTTGTGCGGCCACTTTTCCTCAAGCAACAGGCCCATCGTTGCGGCGGTGAACACGGTCGACAGGTGACCGAAGATCAGGCCCAAGAGCACAGCGATCGAGAAGTCGCGCAAGGAGTCTCCGCCCAGTACCGCCAACGCTGCCAAGATGAAGGTGGCGCCCATCGCGGTGTTGATGGTTCGCGGGATGGTGGACAAGATTGCTTCGTTGACCATCTCGCGCAACGGGATGTCAGCATTTTGTGTTCGTTCTCGGATGCGGTCGAGCACGACGATCGAGTCGTTCACGGCCAAACCGATGATCGACAAGATCGCCGCGAGGAAGACGCCGTCGATCGGTTTGCCCCACCAAGCGAACACGCCGACCACGGCGAGCACTACCGAGGCCATGGAGACGATTGCCGCGGCCGCCCAGGTCCAGCGGAAACGCCAGGCCAAGTACGTCATCTGAGCCGCCACTGCGATCAGGAACGCCAATATTGCCTTGTCGCGCAGTTCCTTACCTAGGGTCGGGTCGATCGTGTCGGAGCGGATTTGGGTGGTCTTTCCGCCGACCTCTTCAATCGAGGCGCGGACCTTTTCGGCTTGGGCCTCGCTGATCTTGGGCAGGCGCACCGAGATGTTCTCTTGGCCGTCGCCGGACGAACTCTGGACGACAGCTTCGGGGAACCCGGCGTCGACAACGGCTTCACGCGCCTTGTCCGTCGAGATCTGCTTGGCGGTGGAGTACTCGATCTGGCGACCGCCGGCGAACTCCACGCCGAGGTTCAGACCTTGGACAACGATGCCGGCGATCGCGAACACGGCGATGCCGAGAGACACGGCCACCCACATGCCGGCCCGCTTGACCAGGTAGGGGCCTTTCTCGTTCAACCAGCGGCGGACGCTGGAGATGCCGGCGATGCCAGAGGTTTGCGGATGATTGCGGACCCAACCACGCTTGACCAGCCATTCGGTGAGCCAACGTGCCACGATCAGGGCCGAGAACATCGAGGCCAAGACACCAATGGTCAAGGTGACGCCGAAGCCTTTTACCGGACCGGAAGCCAGCCAGAACAACAGCATGGCCGCAATGATGGTGGTCACGTTCGAGTCGATAATGGCTGACCACGCTTTGGAGAAACCGGTCTGCAGCGCCGCTAAGAGGCCAGCCTTGGGGTTCTCGTGATATTCCTCGCGGGCTCGCTCATAGACCAGCACGTTTGCGTCAATGGCCAAACCGATCGCAAGCACGAAGCCGGCCAAGCCAGGCAAGGTCAGGGTCGCGCCCAGCGCCACCAGGACGCCATAGGAAACCAAACTGTAGACACACAGGGCGATCGTCGCCATCACACCGGTGAGTCGGTAAATGAAAATGATGAACAAGCCGGTGAGCGCCAAACCGATGATCGAGGCTTGGATCGAGTCGTCGATAGCAGCGGCACCGAGCGTCGGCCCAACGGTCCGCTGGTCAATGATCTTGACCGGAACCGGCAGCGCGCCGCCCTTGATCAAAACGGCGAGATCGTCGGCTTCGGCTTGAGTGAAGTTGCCGGTGATGCTGGTGCTGTTGCCGCCGCCGGACTGGCACATCTCGTCTACGATCGACGGCGACGAAATGATCTCGTTATCTAGCACGATCGCGATCCGCTTGCCGCCAGCGGTGTTCGCACACGCCGAGGCCACGAGGCCCTTCCACGGGTCGCGCCCGGTCTTATTGAACTTGACGTTTACGACGCGCTCGCCGAGGCTGTCTTGCGGAATCGCTGACTGGGCATCGCTAATCCCGTTGCCGTCAAATACGACCGGGCCGAGCAGCAAGTTCTGGCCGCTTTCATCGGGCAAGATGACTTGGCCCTCGGCCGGCTTGGCGCCTTCGGCGGCAGGCGACATCACTTCACGGAACTCCAACGAAGCCGTCTGGCCGATTACTTCGGCGGCCTTGGTCGGGTCCTGCACATCGGGCAGTTCGATGATGATTCGCTTTTCGCCGGTACGCGCAATGGTTGGTTCGGAAACGCCAAGCGCGTCGACCCGGCCGCGAAGCACCTCAACGGCGCGGTCGGTGGCTTCAGCATCGGCCTTGACGCGGTCGGTGGATTGCGCTTCGAGGGTGATCTGGGTGCCGCCACGAAGGTCTAGGCCAAGGCTGGGCTTGAGTTGCCAGGCGATTAGTGCGGCAAAGGCAATAACCAACACCGAGGCGACACCGCGCCACAGGTTTTCTCTGGCCCCAGGTGCCTTCGGCGGGCGAGGCTTCTTGACCTTGGGCGTTTTTGGCTTCTTCGTAGGCATGACAATCTCTCGTTTTGGGCGGACGTAGTCCGGATTCTGCTCGGGGGCTGAGGCCGTTCAGCAAGCAGGAGGGGCGCGACCGATTGCAACGGTTGGTACCGTCTCGCGGCGAGCAGTTGCCAAAACGGCAAGCACAAAGAACAGTCCGAGCGCTAACGCTTGCACCGTGGTGGGGCCAACGGCGGAAAGTTCGACGGCAGCCTTGTGGTTGTCGTCGCTACTAGCTGCGGTGATCGTTGCGCGTTGTTTTGAACTGGTGTCGGCCGAAGCTGCAGAACTCGACACGTTGCGCTGGCCATCGATTCGAGTGGTCGAAGGTGCGCCGAAAAAAGCCACGGCGCCAGCCAAAAGCATGGCCAGCAGGCTCGCGACTAGAAGCCGCGTCTTTCGCATGGCCAAGTTCACTCGGCGAGTGTAACGGTTTGCGGTGAACTAGTAGTTGCGCCGGGTCGGGAGCGCCTCACGGCGCGTGGCCGCTCGTAGCGGCTAATTTTGGGACCCGGGGCTACCGCGACCCGGCGCGGGTCAAGCCTAGACGACGCTGGCTAATCTCAATGCAAGATTCCACGACGTTCCATATCTGCTGCCCGACGCAACTGAGCGGCTAGGTCCAAAAGGCGTGCCGCACTGAGGGAATCTGAGTCTTCCATTTGCCCGCGCCCGACGCCGACAAGGTGGGCGAACGCCGCCGCCCGATCCAAAGCGACATCGAAGTCCGGGTTCAGCACGCCCCGAATGACCTGGTCGGCCAGTTCGATTACCTCGGCCGGGCCGGGCGGGTCGACGACCCCTGCCAGAACTTCGTCCACCGGTGAGAAAGCACGACCGGCCGCGAACTCTCGGGAAGCTTGGCCGGGATTTCGTCGCACCCAAGCACGAAGCAAATAGAGCCGCCATAAGGCACCCGCGATGGACTCGGCTGGCGCATTTGACCAAAGTTCGGCGATCGCGGCCATTCCTTCGCTGTCAGCCAGGTGAACGACTCGTTCGATCATTTCTTGATCTTTGACTTCGTTGGCGCCGCGAACCAACAGGTGCGCTATCCGATGGCCGGCGGAGGTCTGTTCGGCAGGGTCAACGCCTCCGGCAAGGGCATCGAACATGGCCGATCCGGGCAGGATCGGTCGAGCAAACTCGGCCATAGAGGTCAGCCTAACGGCGGATCAAAAAGCGCGGCTGAAATTGGTTCTGCGACCAATTCGAGTTGCCAACGTCTGGCACCGGCGGTGCCCAAGATCTGACTAACGGTCTCATCGCTTGGCTGTGGCGGCGGCTGCCAGGCCAGCGAGCGCACGGCGCTTGGACTGATCAAGTTTTCGGTCGGCAGATTATTCTCGTTCGCGATTGAGTTGACGACCTCACGGACCCGAACGAGACGAGCCGCAGCTACCGGGTCTTTGTCGGCCCAGGCCCGCGGCGGGGGAGGACCATCGGATTTTTGGCCGGTGGTCGGCAGGTCGTCGTCGGAGCAGTTCAGCCCGTCCTCGATGGCGGCCAACCATTCGTCCAAATAGCGGCGCGGTCCGCGGCGCTGCATTGTGGAATCTGACTTGAGTTCGTTGACGTTCGTTGGTGGAGTCAAAGCAAGCGCCACGATCGCGGCGTCCTGCAGGATCCGACCAGGCGTGATGTCGCGTTCTTGGGCGATCGCATCGCGGGCGTACCAAAGCTCACGAACGATGCCAAGCGCGCGGCGACTGCGGATCTTGTGGATTCCTGAGGTCCGCCGCCAAGGGTCTTGGCGTTCTGGCGGACCAGTGAATTCCAACAGCGCTTCGAAGTCTTGCTTGGCCCATTCCAACTTCCCGGCCGCTTCGAGATCCGCGACAACGGCGGCACGCAGTTCCACCAAGAC
>JAPXRA010000010.1:0-15828 GCA_033813795.1 Aeromicrobium sp.
CCTGTCATACACGGCCGACTGCTCTTCGGGATGGCCGAGATAGCGCTCGGTGTAGCAAGTGTCGTAGAGCCGCCATTCGGTCACCGGAGCGCCAGCGACCGCAGCGTGGAAAACATCCGGGCGAGCCAACACCGCCAAGGCGGACAAATAGCCGCCATAGGACCAGCCGGTGATGCCCACTCGGGAGGGATCAACGTCGTCGGCGAACAGTTCTGTAATCGCCGCGACCGTGTCGACCTGGTCGGCCAACGTCACCTCAGCAAACCTGTCTCGGATTGCCCGTTCCCAAGCATGTCCGCGCCCTGGTGTGCCGCGCCCGTCGGAAACTACGACGCAGAACCCTTGGTCGGCCATCCACTGCGGCTCCAGGAACATCCGCCCCGAAGCAAGCACCCGCTGAGCGTGCGGACCGCCGTACGGGTCAAGCAGGATCGGCAGTTTGGCTGATCCGGGCACGTGATCGCGAGGGAACAGCACGGCCGCGCGAAGTTGCCGCTCGCCAAGGCGAACGAACTGCACTTTGGGGTCAAACGGGGCCGGTTCGGCAACGGACTTGATAGCTCCGATGCCGCTGGCCGAGCGCACCGTGACTTCGGTGTTGGTGCCAGCTAGTTCGGTGCGGCTGATCACGACCGTGTCGCCGGCGGCAACCGCCGTATGCACCGCTTGGCCGTCGGTGAGCGGTTCGACTGTTCCGTCGAAGCCGAAGCTGACCACCTGAACCTCGGTCGGCTCGCTCGAGGCGGTGGCCAAAACGCCGGCCTCGGTCACTGAAATGATCGACCGAACTTGGTGGTCGGTGCTGCTGATCGCGATGCCGTCTACGCAGACCCGGCGGCGGTCGTCGATGTCCTCGACGGTGATCAACTTGCCGTCGGCGATGCGTGGAGCGGCCGACAACTCGACCCAGAATTCGTCGCGCAACTCGCGCAGCGTCGTGGTGGCGCCAGTGGCTGGGTCTACCCGTAAAACTAGGCTGTGGTTTTGGGCGCGGTTCAACACCTGAACGATCGGCTCGGTGCTCGAGAAATCGACTCGCGCCAAGTACTCGAACTCGGCTCGGTCCCAAACCACCTCGGTGCGAGTCGCTGTTTGCGGGTCGATCAGCCAGAGCGAAACGTCGCTGTTTACCGAACCGGCCGCTGGGTAGCGTTGCGCCACCGCCGGCCGATCGGGGTTTGCCGGATCGGCGATGTACCACGTCGGCACGGCCGAATCGTCGAATCGCTCGGCAAGCAATCTACGACCATCGGGCGACCACCAAAGACCAGTGAAGCGGTCCATCTCCTCGGCTGCAATGAACTCTGCTCGTCCCCACGCTTGCTCGGGCGAGTCAGGGCAGGCCACGGCGCGATCGTGTTCGCCGGCCGTGGTGACAGTACGCAGTTCGCCCTCGGCGGTGGCGTAGGCGATCAGCTCGCCGGCGGGGGCGAACTTCGGATCGATGACGGTGCCGGCAGTCGGCAACTGCCGGGTCTGGCCGGTGGTCAAATCGGTGACGAACAGTTGGCCAGAAAGCACGAAACACGCCAAGCTGGCGTCGGCGTTGATCTGGAAACTGACCAAGCCGGCCGCCGACTCGCGACTGCGTTCGCGGCGGGCGCGCTCTTGGGCGCTTAACTCCTCGCCGCGACCGCCGAGCAGTTCTTGTGGATCGACCAGCAGCGACTCGGTCGAAGTTGCGACATCGAACTGCCACAACTGGCCGGTGCGCGTCACTCCATCTGGGGTGCGGATGAACCAAACCTTCGAACCGTCGGGGGCGAGGGTGAGGTTCCGCGGAACGCCCAAGGTGAACCGAAGGGTGCGCGCGGCCAAGCGCGGGTACGAGACGGTCATGCTCCCATCCTGACCTCTTGGAACAAAAGTCACTACATTGGGCGCATGGTTGCCGATCGCCGAATCATGTTCGTTCACGCCCACCCCGATGACGAGTCCATCACCAACGGACTCACGATGGCCAAATATGCCGCCGAAGGAGCGCAGGTCACCTTGATCACCTGCACCCTCGGTGAACACGGCGAAGTGCTGATTCCTGAACTGGCGCACCTAGCGGCCGAACGCGACGACGAACTCGGCCCGCACCGGCTGGGGGAACTGACTGAGGCGATGCAGATCCTTGGAGTCACCGACTTTCGTCGACTCGGCGGTGACGGCACCTACCGCGACTCGGCGATGGCTTGGGACGAAAACGGAAACGCCACCGCCACCGAAGAGGTCGACCCACGGGCCTTTTGGCGAGCCGACTTGACAGTCGCGGCCAACGATCTAGTGAAAGTGATCCGTGAAGTCCGACCCCAGGTGTTGGTCACTTATGACGAGTTCGGCAACTATGGCCACCCCGACCACATCCAAGCCAACCGGGTCGCCCACTACGCGGTAACCCTCGCGGCAGCGCCGTCGTATCGGCGGGACCTTGGCGAGGCGTGGGACGTTTCGAAGGTCTACTGGATCGCCGAATCGGCCAGGCGGATGCGTGAAGGAATGGCGTTGATGAAGGAGGCCGGGCAGGACTTCTTTCTGGGGTTCGACCCCGATAACTTGCCGCCAATGTTCGCCGAGGACGAAGACCTGGACGCGGTTATTGCAGCGCCAGAACACGTTGACGCCAAACTCGCTGCGATGAAGGCCCACGCCTCCCAGATCACGCCAGACGGGATGTTTTTCGCCATGGGAATGGACTTGGCCGCGATCACTTGGGGCACCGAACACTTTCGATTGATCAAGGGGCAGCGCGGCCCGGTAGACGAGCAGGGGTTCGAGCAGGACTTGTTCGCCGGACTCGCAGGCTAAAACTGCTGGTCCGACGCAACTGACGTCGGCGGCTCAACGTAGGCTGTCGGGGTGGACCATGCAGTAGATCAAGCGGCGTTTCGTGGCGCGTTGGCCAGATTCGCCAGCGGTGTCACGGTGGTGTCTACGGTCCACGACGGGGTAGACCACGCCATGACTGCCAGTGCCTTCACCTCGGTGTCGTTGATCCCACCAATGGTGTTGATCTGTGTCAACAAAGGCAGCCGGTTTTACGAGGCGGTTGAACATTCTGGCGTTTGGGCCGTTTCGATCCTCGCGGAGGCCGGCCGGGAAGCCTCGGCCTGGTTCGCTCACCGTGGTCGCCCGTTGGAGACCCAATTTGCTGAAGTCGCCCACCATCGCAGCCCTAAGGAACTAGCGTTACTCGACGATGGGCTCGCCTGGCTCGAGTGCACCACCGAGGCCATCCATGACGGCGGCGATCACGTGATCATCGTCGGTCGAGTCGACTGGGCGAACTATCGCGAAGCGCTCGATGATCCACTGCTTTACTACCGCTCGCACTACGGCACCATCGTGCGCCAAGACGAATCGGAGAAAACCGTGTACCGGGGTGAAATATGAGTCGCCGCAAGTTGCTGATCGGCGGCGTAGTTGTCGCTGCCATCTTGGGCGCGGTCTACCTAACCGGCCACTTCCTGACCGGTACCAAGTTGCCGGCCGACACCACTATCGCGGGAGTCGCGGTTGGTGGAATGGAGCCAGCGGCGGCCGAGAATGCGCTACGTCGCGACACCGAAAAGCGGCTGGCCGAACCGATCGTGGCGGTTGTTGGCTCCAAGAAATTCGAGATCGTGGCCAAGAACGCCGGCCTGGAAGTGGACGTTCCGGCAAGTGTGGCGGCCGCCGGCGGCAACCGCTCATGGGACCCGCGCGTCATGTGGGCCTTGTTCTTTGGCGGCGAGGCCGAGTCGCCGGTGCTCAATGTCGATAAGGCCAAACTCGACGCGGCCATTGCCAGCATTGCCGAGACAGTTGACGAACCGGTGGTGGAGCCCGAAATCAACTTCAGCAGCACCGCGCCGGTCAAGGTGAAGGCCCGCAAGCCAAAAGCGGGAAACCTGATTGACCAAGCTGCGTTCGCCACGCGAGTCCAAGAGTCATGGCTGATGACCGACCGGCCCGTGCCGATTCCGGTCGAACAGGTTAGGCCGTCAGTTGACCAGGCCGGACTCGATCAGGCGGTCGCCCAGATCGCCAAACCGGCGGTCGCGGCACCGATCGCGCTCAACGTTGGCGGCAAGAAAGTCGACCTGCCGGTGACGGCATACTCGCCCGCGCTATCGGTGGTGGCCGTTGAAGGCAAAATGACCGCTCAACTGGACCCGAAAGATCTGGCAGACCCGCTTCGCGATTCGGTCACCGGAATCGGTGCGAAAGCCGTCGATGCCTCCTTCACGATCGTCAATGGCAGCCCACAAATCGTACCGAGCAAGACCGGAATCGGCCTGGACCCAAAGACGATGTCTACCAAGATCTTGTCGGTGCTCACCGCCACTGGCGCCCAGCGTGCGATCTCGATCGAAGCCACTTCGGTCGAGCCGGCGTTCACCACTGAGGACGCCAAAAAGCTCGGCATCAAAGAGAAGATTGGCGGTTTCACCACCGAGTTCCCCTACGCCGAATACCGCAACATCAACCAGTCCGAGGCGGCCCGTCGGATCGACGGGACCATCCTTGAACCGGGCGAAACGTTCAGCTTCAACGACATCGTCGGCGAACGCACCGCTGCGGCTGGCTTCGTTGCTGGCTTCGTGATCAACGGGGGAGTGTTCCGCGAAGAGTTGGGCGGCGGCGTGTCGCAGGTGGCGACTACGGCCTACAACGCCGGGTTCTTCTCTGGCCTCGAAGACGTGGAACACCATCCGCACGCGTTCTACATCGACCGCTACCCGGTTGGGCGTGAAGCCACCGTTTACTACGGCAACCTCGACCTGCGGTTCAAGAACCAATACGACAACGGCGTGTTCATTCACGCTTGGGTCGACAAGTCGGCACCGGGCCGTCAGGGACGAATGAACGTCGATATCTATGGCACCCGGGTCTACACGATCAAGGCGCGCAGCAGTGGCCGGTACAACTTCCGCTCGCCGGGCACGCGCCGCGACAGTTCGAGTGCTTGCGTTCCCCAAAGCCCGATCACCGGCTTTGACATCGATTTCTACCGTGACTTCTACCAGGGCGGCAAGCGAGTCCGCACCGAGAAGTACACCGCGCACTACCAGGCGGCTGATCGCGTGATCTGCGGCTGATCGATTCAGTCGCGCAAATGCGCCGGTCGTTCGGGCACGATCTTCATCGCCAGCACCGTTCCGGCCGGCACGAACGCAATCTCGCCGGTGCGGCGCAAAACGGTCAGACCGGCTTCGTCGGCCACCTGAACGTGGCCCACGACATCGCGGACGTCTTGGCCGTCGCGAAACCGCACCGAGACACGCTTGCCGACTAAGTCCATGCCCCCACCGTCTCATGAGGCGAACCTGACCTGCGCCAGTTAGGTGACAGGGGCGATACTTGACGACGAAACCGAAGGAGCAGCCCCGTGACGTATGTGATCGCCCAACCGTGTGTAGACATCAAGGACCGTGCCTGTGTGGACGAGTGTCCGGTCGACTGCATCTACGAGGGCAACCGCATGCTCTACATCCACCCCGATGAGTGCGTCGACTGTGGCGCCTGCGAGCCGGTCTGCCCGGTCGAGGCGATCTTCTACGAAGACGACACGCCAGAGGAGTGGAAGGACTACTACGACGCGAACGTCCACTTCTTCGACGATCTCGGTTCGCCGGGTGGCGCAGCCAAGATGGGCGTGATCGATGCCGATCACCCGATGATCAAGGCGCTCCCGCCGCAGAACCAGGAGTGAGCGATGCCGGCTTCGATCGGCACGATTTCGGGCCGGTTCCCTGACTTCCCGTGGGACACGATCGCGCAATACAAGGCGCTCGCGAACTCCCACCCAGAAGGCATCGTCGATCTGTCAATCGGCACGCCTGTCGATCCGGCGCCGCAAGTAGCTCAGCAAGGATTGTTGAGCGCGGCCGACGCACACGGTTACCCGACAGTGCTCGGGCCCGAATCCATGCGCCAGGCGGTCGTCGATTGGCTCAACCGGCGCTTCGGGATCGGCCAAGTCGGCACCCAGAACGTGCTGGCCACCGTCGGCAGCAAGGAACTGATCGCGAACCTGTGTGTGCAGCTTGGGGTTGGCCCAGGCGATCTGGTCGGTATCCCCGAATTGGCTTACCCGAGCTATGCGGTCAGTGCGCAGTTCGCTGGGGCTACCGCCTTCGCCACCGACTCGCGGGTGGCGTTCGGGCCGCAGCGGCCGAAGATCGTGTTCTTGAACTTTCCATCGAACCCGCACGGTCGGGTGGTCGGGCCCGAACACATCAAGGCGTGGGTCGATTTCGCCCGTGAAAAGGACGCCTTGCTGGTCAGCGACGAGTGCTATTTGGAGTTCGTTTGGGAAGGCGAGCCGGTCTCGGTGCTCGACCCGGCGATCAACGGCGGTTCGCTCGAGGGCCTCTTGGCCGTGCATTCGCTGTCGAAACGGTCGAATCTAGCCGGTTATCGTGACGCCTTCGTCGTCGGCGATGAGCGGATCGTGGCCGAGTTGGTGGCGGTGCGAAAACACCTCGGCTTTATGGTGCCAACCCCGGTCGCGGCGGCGATGGAAGCCGCCTTGGCCGACGACGCTCACGTAGACGAGCAGCGTGAACGGTACGCCCGGCGGCGACAGTGGCTGCGCACCGCGCTGGAAGGCGCAGGCTTTCGGATCGACCACTCGCAGGGGTCGCTCTACTTGTGGGCCACCCGGGACGAACCGTGCCGCGACACCGTGGCTTGGCTGGCCGAACGCGGAATCCTGGTAGCGCCCGGCGATTTTTACGGCAAAGCCGGCGCGCAGCACGTCCGGGTAGCGTTCACCGCGACCGACGAACGGATAGGTGCGGCAGTAGACCGGCTGGCTTGAACTCGTAGAGTCGAGCACATGCGAACTGCAACCGAGATCAGCGTTGCCGGTCTGACCAAGCGCTTCGGCGCGACGGTCGCGGTAGACGACCTGAGTTTCAACGTCCGACCAGGCGCCGTCACCGGGTTCCTCGGCCCTAACGGCGCTGGCAAGACCACCACATTGCGGATGCTGCTTGGCCTAGTTGCGCCGACGGCTGGAACCGCGCTGATCGGCGGACAGCACTATCAAGACATCGCCACCCCGGCCGCGACGGTCGGCGCGGCGCTGGAGGCCTCGAACTTCCATCCGGGGCGATCTGGGCTAGATCACCTGCGGGTTTACGCGCCGCAAATCGGTGTGCCTGATGATCGTTGCGGTGAAGTGCTCGAACTGGTTGGCCTGTCCGACGCGGCCAAGCGCAAAGTCGGCGGCTACTCGATGGGCATGCGCCAGCGACTCGGGCTGGCGTTCGCGTTGCTCGGCGACCCGGACGTGGTCATCTTGGACGAACCGGCCAACGGACTCGACCCGCAAGGCATCGTTTGGATGCGCCACCTGCTGCGAGCGTTCGCCGAACAAGGCCGGACAGTGCTGATTTCCAGTCACGTCCTGGGCGAAGTGCAGCACACGGTTGACGATGTGGTGATCATCGCTGGCGGCAAGCTCGTGCACGCCTCCTCGCTGGCTGATTTGCGGGCCCTGGCCCAACCCAAGGTGCTGGTTAGCGGACCAGACCAAGCTGCGCTGACCGCACTGGCGGCCGGTCAAGGCTGGCAGGTTGCACAGATTTCTGGCGGTCTGGAAGTCACCTCGGCCACGGCCGCCCAGATCGGCGCGGCTGCCTTTGCCGCTGGTGTCGAACTACACCAGTTGGCTGACGCCGGTGTCGGACTTGAGGAAGTGTTCTTGCAACTGACCTCAGATCCGAATGCCGCCGCCTCGCGCGGGGGAGCGGCCGCATGAGCGCCGCGCTGCGCGCCGAGTTGCGCAAACTGTTCAGCACCAAACTGTGGTGGCTGCTGGCATTGCTGTTGGCTGCCTACCTGATCTTTATCGCCGTGGTGATGGCGTTCTCGGTGACTGTCCAAATCCCGGGTGAATCCGATTCACTGCTGCCCGGCGGGATCGATCAAGCCAAAATGATCTATTCGTTGACCAGTCCGATCGGCTACGTTTTCCCGCTGATCATCGGCAGCCTGATGTTCACCGGCGAGTTCCGCCACAAGACCATCACCGCCTCGCTGCTGGTCCAACCCAGCCGGACCGTGCTGATGGGCGCGAAGTTGGCCGTGGCAGGGATCGTCGGTCTGTTCTACGGAATCATCGGCACCGCATCGACAGTGATCGGATCCGCGCCGATTCTGGCCTGGCGAGGCAACGGAACTTTCCTCGGCGAACGCGAAGTGATCGAACTGCTGGCCATGTCGGTAGTGGTGATGGTTCTTTGGGCGGTGCTCGGTGCGGCCGTTGGCAGCGTGTTGACCAACCAGATCGCCGCGATAATCGTGATCTTGGCGTTCACCCAGTTCGTCGAACCGATCGCCAGGATCGCCTTGAGCGTTTGGGATGCGACCGCCGAGGTGTCCAAGTTCCTGCCGGGCGCGGCCGCTGACGCGATCGTGGGCTCAAGTTTCTACGCCCAAGGTGGCGTGGCTGAACTGCTCGGCCGTGGCGCCGGCGCGGCGGTGCTGATCTCCTACATCGTCGCGTTCGCGTTGGTGGGTCGTTTGGTTACGCTCCGTCGCGACGTCGGCTAGGTTGCGCTGCGAAACCTCACCTGCTTGGCGCTGGCGTTTTCGGTCTTGACCCAACGGGGGTCTTCTTGGCCGGCCAGCCAGGACTTCGAGTCGAAGCGCACTTCGCCAACACCGTATTCGGCGGCGTTCGCTACTAAGAAGTGCGCCAACGCCCAACCATGTGTCTTGGTGTCCTTGCCGGTCAGGTCGATCACCTGCCAGCGGCCCTTGCGGTCGATCTTTACCGGCCCCCAAGTCTGGTTGAGCCAGTCGCCCAAATCGTCGCGCGCGCCGGCGTTGGCGCTGGCGGTGCAGGCGAAAGCGGCCCGAGAGTGACCGCGCAGGGCAGAGGCTAAGGCGCGAGCGTCGGCATCAGGGAACGCCGACCGCTGCACGGCTTGGGCCGCGACAGTGACTTCGAGGTTCTGGTAGTTGTCGACCTTGGCTAGGTGGTCATAGAACTTCCCGGTCGAATAGAGCGGGTCCATGATCTGCTCGACCGTGCCCCAGCCCTGGGACGGGCGCTGCTGGAACAGCCCGATCGAGTCGCGGTCGCCGTAGTCGATGTTGCTGATCTTCGACTCTTGGTACGCCGTCGCGATCGCGATCGAAGTTGCTCTTGGCGGCAGCCCACGTTCGTGTGCCATCGCCGCCATCAGCGACGCCCATTTGGCCTGCTCTAGGTCGACCTCAACGGAAATGCCACCGGCCTCGGCGACGCAGTAGCCGCTGGGCGCGATGTCGTTGCCGGTCAACTCGAACGCGGCCACGACGGTGATTGCGGTCGCAGCGACCGCCCCGAGAATCCAGCGCATCGCTAGTTGGCGTGCAAGGCCGCGTTCAGTTCGACGCCGGTGCGCCCACCGCGCGGCTTTGCCTGCAAAGTGCCGGTCTGCGAATCGACGAGGAACAAGATGCCGTCAACACCGCAGAGGTCTTGGGCCTTGACCACTTCGCCACCTGGCATGGTGACCTTCGCGCCGGCGGTGACGTAGGTGCCCGCGGCCACGACGCAGTCGTTGCCAAGAGAGATGCCGATGCCGGCGTTCGCGCCGATCAGGCAGCCTTCACCAACGCTGATGACTTGCTTGCCGCCGCCCGAAAGCGTGCCCATGATGGAGGCGCCGCCGCCGACGTCCGAACCGTTGCCGACGACCACGCCAGCGGAGATTCGGCCTTCGACCATTGCGTGGCCGAGCGTGCCGGCGTTGAAGTTCACGAAGCCTTCATGCATAACCGTGGTGCCTTCGGCCAAGTGAGCGCCTAGGCGGACCCGGTCGGCGTCTGCGATGCGAACGCCACTAGGTACGACGTAGTCCGTCATCCGGGGGAACTTGTCGACGCTGGTTACCGAAACGGTCAAACCGGCGGCCCGAGCCCGAGCGCGCACCGCTTCGAAGCCGTCTACCGCGCATGGGCCGATGCTGGTCCAGACCACGTTCGCCAGCAGTCCGAAGACGCCGTCGAGGTTCTGCCCGTGCGGCTTGACCAGGCGGTGTGAAAGTAGGTGCAGTCGAAGGTAGGCGTCATAGGCGTCAGTTGGGGCAGCGCTCAGATCGGCGATTTCGGTGAACACCGCTACCGTCTCGACCCCACGGATCGCGTCCTTGGCGGTGGCCTCGACTAGCGCCACTGGTTCGACGTTCACACTCGGCGACTCGCCCAACGCGGGCGATGGGTACCAAACATCTAGGACGGTTCCGTCGGCGGTAACGGTGGCAAGGCCCCAGCCGTAGGCGCCGGTTGGTGTGGTCGAAGTAGCAGCGTCGCTCATAGGTGCAAGGTTATCGACCAGTCACACGCCACCGGCGAAGCCATGCTGACGCCAGGCCTCATAGACCGCGATTGAGGCGCAGTTCGCGAGATTCATCGATCGCCGAGATGGCTGCATCGGCAAGCGGAGTTGGGTGGTGATGTTTTCGTCAGCCAGGACTTCGGGTGGTAGCCCGGTCGGCTCTGGCCCGAACAGCAGGACATCGGACGGTTCGTAGGCGATATCGGTGTAACGAGTGGTCGCAGCCGTAGTGAACGCGAACACTCGCGCCGGCAGGAGTGCTGACCAGGCTTGGTCGAGCGTCTCGTGGACGGTGACGACTGCCAAATCGTGGTAGTCCAGTCCGGCGCGGCGAACCTTGCTGTCCTCGAAGTCGAACAGCGGGTCGACCAGGTGCAGTTCGGCGCCGGTGGCGGCCGCCAACCGGATCGTGTTGCCGGTGTTGCCGGCGATGCGAGGCTCAAAGAACAAGATCCGAAACACCTCGACAGCCTATTGCGTGGCCGCGACCGAATGCTGAGATGGCCGCCGATGCGCCGGCAAACGTGGCTGACTTGGTCCATGCCGGTTTGGCACACGAGCAAATTACGGAGGTGATCGTCATGACTGAACAGATCCGACGCCCAGTCTCGCAACTGCGAGCCGGCGACCTGATCGCACTAACTGACGAGGGGCCCGTGTTCGCGGTGTGTGCGATTTCGGCGCCAATCGGCACTGTGCGGCGAGCTGAACTCGTCGACGCCCGCACCGGTGCCTCGGCCAACTGCGTCCGGTTGCCGCTGCGTGAAGCGGTTCGAACCGTCGCCGGGCAGGCGGCGTGGCACGTTGTGACGAACCACGCGGACGGCTCAACCGAGATCGTGATCGCTGCGGCCGGATTCGCTATCCCGGTCGATGGGCCGTGGACTATGCAAACTTGGCCAGCCCAAACCGACCTGCTGGGTCGACCCGGCTGGGAACAGCTGCGCCGCGGCCTGCCGCACGCGGCCAGCAGCGCGGCCTAACTAAACCGGGCTCAACCATCAACAGATGGTTGAGCCCGGTTTTGGCTAAGCGGCTACTCAGGCAAGATCGAAGCGGTCCAGATCCATCACCTTGGCCCAGGCGGCAACGAAGTCATTGACGAACTTGGCCTTAGCGTCGTCGCTGGCGTAAACCTCGGCGACCGCCCGCAGTTCGGAGTTCGAACCGAACACCAAGTCGGCGCGCGATCCCGTCCAACGGCCGTCGGCCGAAACGAAGGTCGTGCTGGACTCGTCGGTGGCCGACCACTGGGTGTCGTTGTCGAGCAGGTTGACGAAGTAGTCGTTGGTCAACTTGCCCGGGTTATCGGTCAAAACGCCCAAGTTCGAGCCGTCGTAGTTCGCGCCAAGGACGCGCAGGCCGCCGATCAGGACGGTCATTTCGGGAACCGAAACCGTAAGCAGGTTCGCCTTGTCGAGCAGGTTGAACTCGGCCGGGACCGCGCTCTTGCCCGCATAGTTGCGGAAGCCGTCGTGCTTGGGTTCGAGCCAGTTGACCGACTCGATGTCAGTCTGCTCGGCGGTCGCGTCAACGCGCCCGACGGTAACCGGAACGGTCACGGCGAAGCCCGCGTCAGCGGCTGCGGACTCAACCGCGGCCGAACCGGCGATCACGATCAAGTCGGCCAGCGAGACCGGCTTGTCATTGTTGCTGGCAATCTCGGTCAACTTGGCGAGCACCTTGGCCAACTGCGCCGGGTTGTTGACCTCCCAGCCGTTCTGCGGAGCCAGCGCGATCCGGGCGCCGTTGACGCCGCCGCGCTTGTCGCTGCCGCGGAAGGTGGAGGCAGCCGCCCACGCGGTTGAAACCAGTTCACTGATCGTTAGGTCAGATTCGAGCACCTTCGCCTTGAGCGCGGCGACATCGGCGTCGCTGAGCGGCTCTGCGGTCGCGGCCGGCAGCGGGTCCTGCCAGATGAGCTGCTCGGAAGGAACTTCTGCGCCGAGGTAGCGCGAAACCGGGCCGAGGTCACGGTGGGTGAGCTTGAACCAAGCGCGTGCGAACGCATCGGCGAAGGCGGCTGGATCATCCTTGAACCGCAGCGAGATTTCGCGGTAAATCGGGTCCTCGCGAAGGGCGATGTCCGAGGTGAGCATGCGCGGTTCGCGCCGACCGGAGCCAAAGGCTTCGGGCACCATGTCGGCGCCGCCGTTGTTGACCGGGCGCCACTGGATCGCGCCGGCGGGCGAATCGAACTTCTCCCACTCGTAGGCGAACAGGATGTGGAAGAACTCGTTGTCCCACCGGGTCGGGTGGTACGTCCAGGTCACTTCTAGGCCCGAACCGATCGCGTCCTCGGCCTTGCCGCTGCCGTAACTGGACTTCCAGCCCAAGCCCATCTGCTCCATCGGGGCGGCTTCAGGTTCTGGACCGACCAAACCAGCATCGCCGGCGCCGTGGGTCTTGCCGAAGGTGTGGCCGCCCGCGATCAGCGCAACAGTCTCTTCGTCGTTCATTGCCATCCGGCCAAAAGTGTCGCGGATGTCGGCGGCCGAGGCGACCGGGTCGGGGTGACCAGCCGGTCCTTCGGGGTTTACGTAGATCAGACCCATCTGGACCGCGGCGAGCGGGTTGTCGAGGTCGCGTTCACCGCTGTAGCGAGCGCTGTCGCCGAGCCATTCGGTCTCCGCGCCCCAGTAGACGTCGTCCTCTGGCTCCCAAACATCGGCGCGACCGCCGGCGAAGCCAAAGGTTTCAAAGCCCATCTCTTCGAGGGCGACGTTGCCGGCCAGGACCATCAGGTCGCCCCAGCTGAGTTGCTTGCCGTACTTCTGCTTGACCGGCCACAGTAGACGACGAGCCTTGTCCAGGCCGACGTTGTCTGGCCAGGAGTTCAATGGGGCGAACCGCTGCTGGCCGGTGCCGGCGCCGCCGCGACCGTCCTGTACTCGGTAGGTGCCGGCGCTGTGCCAAGCCATCCGGATCATGAACGGACCGTAGTTGCCAAAGTCGGCCGGCCACCAGTCTTTGGAGTCGGTCAAGACCGCGGCGATATCGGCCTTGACTGCGGCTAGGTCGAGTTTGTTGAACTCGGTCGGGTAGTCAAAGCCCGGGTCCATTGGATTGGCGACGCTTGGGTTCTTGGCCAGCAACTTGAGGTTGAGGCGTTCTGGCCACCACGAGCGATTCGCATCGCCGCTGACCGGGTTCGGCAGCGAGCCTGCGCCCATCGGGCATTTGGCGGCTTCTGGTTCGTTGACGTCGCTTAGCACGGCGTCTGGCTTGTCAGACATGTCGACCTTTCAGAGGGTGGTGGGTGAATTCGCTGAGACCTTGGGGTCAGTCTCGGTGAGCTTGGTTGCGGCCTTGCTGGGCAACTTCGCCGAGCAACCGGGGCAGTAGCCCCAGTAGACGACCTCGGCCTCGTCGATGACGAAGCCATGACTGTGAGCCGGACTCAGGCACGGAGTTTGGCCCACAGCACAGTCCACATCGGCAATTTGGCCGCAGCCGCGGCAGATCACGTGGTGGTGGTTGTCGCCGGTCCGGGTTTCGTATCGCGCCGTCGAGCCGGCCGGTTCGATACAACGCACCAAGCCCGAATCGGTGAGTGCGCGCAGTGCGTCATAGACCGCCTGGTGACTCAACTGCGGGATCGCCTTGCGGGCGCTTTCGATGATTTCGCTGGTGTCGGCGTGTGGGTGGGCGTTGACAGCAGTCAATACGGCCGTTCGCTGCTTGGTCACTCGAAGGCCGGCGTCGCGAATGGCCGCGGCGACTTCAAGTTGGGAGGGCATGACACCACCATAGCCCTTTTCTTGAATGAATCAAGAAAGGCAAGCCTATGGTTCGTCGGTCGGCTGAGTCCAGAACTGACATGCTGGCGGGACAGCCCCGCGAAAGGACCGAAATGGCGACGCTAGCCGAATTACGCGAACAGGCAACTGCCCTCGACAACGCCGATCCGTTGGCGGAGTTTGCCACCGAATTCGTTCGCCCACGCAGCGTTCTTGCCTACCTCGACGGCAATTCGCTTGGCCGGCCGCTGAAGGCGACCGCCGATCACTACCGCGATTTCATCGAGCACGAATGGGGTGAGCGACTCATCCGGTCATGGGACGAGCGCTGGTTCGACCGGCCGCTGGCGCTGGGGGACCGGATCGGAAGCCTGGTACTAGGTGCTTCGCCGGGTCAAACTGCGGTCGCGGACTCGACCACCGTGTTGCTCTACAAGCTCGTGCGTGCCGGGGTCCAGTACGCGAATGGGCGAACCGAAATCGTTGTCGACACTGAGAACTTCCCGACCGACCGTTACGTCGTCGAAGGCGTCGCTGCCGAGTGTGGCATGGAGGTTCGCTGGTTGGAGCCGGACCCGCAGGCGGGGGTGACCGTCACCGAGGTTCGCGAGGTTCTATCCGAGAAGACCGCACTTGTGCTGCTCAGCCACGTCGCCTACAAATCTGCATTCATCGCCGATCTGGCCGCGATCACCGCGGCCGTCCATGAGGTGGGCGCGCTGGTGCTGTGGGACCTGTGCCATTCGGTCGGTGTCGTGCCGATCGACCTGGACGCAGCCGGGGTCGATCTGGCAGTCGGCTGCACCTATAAGTACCTAAACGGTGGGCCGGGCTCACCGGCGTTCGGTTACGTTGCCGAGCGTCTCCAAGAAGACTTCGTTCAGCCGATCACCGGTTGGATGGGTCACGATGACCCGTTCGCGATGGGTCCGGGGCATCGCCGGGCTGAGGGGATTCGCCGACTGTTGAGCGGGACACCGAACATCTTGGCGATGTTGCCCCTGATCGACATGCTCGAGTTGATTGAACGAGCCGGACTTGACCGAATCAGGGCAAAGTCGACCGCGGTGACCGAATTGCTAATTTCCGGTGCAGACCAGGCGTTGCCGGACGTGCTGGTCGCCTCCCCGAGGTCGGCGAACCTGCGCGGCGGCCACGTCATGTTGGAGCACCCAAAAATGCGCCAAGTCGTTGGCGAACTGTGGAAACTCGGGGTCATTCCTGACTTTCGCAACCCGAGCGGTTTGCGTGCGGGGTTGTCGCCGCTGTCGACGACGTTTGCCGAAGTGGCGCTTCTTGTGGAGCAGATTAGTGACCTGCTCGACCAAAATTGAGCCGAAAATAGTTAGCGCATAGTCAACACCGGGTGTTGAATCAAGGTGTCCAGCAATTGGAGGCCACATGGTTACCGTCGCAGTTCCCAAAGAGGTAAAGAACAACGAGTTCAGAGTCGCGATCACGCCGATCGGGGTACGCGAACTGGTGGCCAGGTCCCATGTGGTGTTGATCGAGGCTGGCGCCGGGATCGGTTCGCAGCTGTTCCCAGGCTTGCACGGCGAGGTCCCAACCTTCGCCGACCGGGGCGTAGGGCCGCCCATCGAGGTAGTCGAAGGTCGTGGCGTCAGGAGCGACAATGCCGGTTCGGGCGCCAGCTTCAAAGGCCATGTTGCACAGAGTGAATCGCCCTTCGAAGCTCATTTCGTCGATCGCGGAGCCGGTGAATTCGATGGCGTATCCCGCCGCACCGCCAGCGCCGATCGCCGCGATGAGAGCCAACACCATGTC
>JAPXRA010000011.1:0-15641 GCA_033813795.1 Aeromicrobium sp.
GGTCGCCGAAGCCGCGGTTGTTGGCGCTGCCGACGACACCACCGGCCAAGCCGTGGTCGCCTTCGTGATCTTGCGCGAGTCCGCCGCCGGGGGCGGGGACGAGATTGTCACCGAGTTGCGAAACCATGTGGCCAAGGAAATCGGTCCGATCGCCAAGCCACGTCAGGTCATGGTCGTCCCGGAGTTGCCCAAGACGCGCTCGGGCAAGATCATGCGGCGCTTGCTGCGTGACGTGGCCGAGAACCGCGAGGTGGGAGATTCAACCACTTTGGCCGACTCCTCAGTGATGGATTTGATCACCGCCGGACTGGTTAAGCCCAGCGAAGATTGATCCACGCGGGCAATGGCTCTTCGAACCTGATGCCGATTGTCGGTACGCTCGGCCCATGAGCAAGCCAACCGACGAACCGACAATCGGCAGTTTGGTCGCTGATGTGACCCGCGATGTATCGCAGATCATTCAGCACGAAATCGCCCTAGCGAAGTCCGAACTTCGCGTTAGTGTTCGGGCCGGCGGCTTGGGCACCATCTTGTTGGTCGTCGCCGGTTTCTTGGTCACCCTCGCAGGTATCTTGCTGCCAATCACCGTGGCCTACTTCTTGACGATGACCGGACTGCATGCGGCTTGGGCGTTCTTGATCGTGATGATCGGCCTGCTGACTATCGCCGGACTGATCGCTTGGGTCGGCGTTACTCGGTTCAAGAAGGTAACCGTGCCAGAGCGAACCATCGAATCGGCTAGGCAGTTTCCAAACGCGTTTAAGCCCGGTTCCTCGAGCGACCCGTGGGCCTAACGGCGCACTAGTCGGGTAATTGCCCCGAGCGCGAACACGATCGCACCGGCCGCTGCGATCGGCAGCAACCAAGAGTCCAGCGAGGCGACAAGTTGATTGCTAAGCGCGTGCAGCAGGTCCGTGATTTCCGGGGTTGAAGCTCGCTGTTGTTCGATGACTTTTGGCGCCACCTTGCGACCGGCCACATACCAAAACCCGGCCGCCAAAATTGCGCTGAAGCCCAGCGCGGCGAACGTGGTCGAGCGGCGCCGGGAGATCGCCAGGGCCAGCGCGATTGCGATCGCGGCCACACCGGCCGCGACCACAGCGGTAGTGCTTGATTTGGCGACAGTCGCAATGAGCTCGCTCGGGTCCTCGTTGCTTACTGTCACCGGAAGCTCTTCTGGCGCAGTCAAGGTGATCGGCAGGCTCGCGGTGGCTTCTTCGAGCGCGAGCCCAACCAGCGGCGCCAGATCAACCTGAACCGAAGTCGGAGTTGGACCGGCAAATAGGTCTCGGTGAGTGCGACGAACGGTCTCTTGCCAGGCCTGATCCCAGCCGGCGGAGTCAGTCAGTCGAATCATGGTGTTGGTGACCAAGTTCTTAACTTGCGGTCGCAAAAACGCGATCACATTGGCTTGTTCGACGAAGGCGGTTCCGGTCAGTTCGGCGGCCGGGACTTGAACTTTACGGTCGTTTCCTAGCTCGCTAGCAAGGGCGACGAACCCAGATTCGCTTTGAACGTTTACCGTGGCCCAACTTGCGCCGATGCCCAGCGTCATCGCGACGGTTGCCACGATCCACAAGAGCACGGTGACTGCAGTTCTCATCAGGTGCACACTCCGGTCGAAACGGTCTTGGTGGCGCGGATGCCAGCCGAAGCGATCGGCTGTGATTGCTTGGCCGTCAGGGCGTAACCGGTTTCAGGATCTGAAACCGAGGCGGCAAAGATAACCCCAAACACCGCACCTTTAGACGAGATTAGCGGCCCGCCAGAGTTGCCCGGCCGGACATCTCCACGAATCGAGAAAACATCGCGTTCCACCTGGCCTTTTCCGTAAATGTCAGGACCGCGCAGGTCGATCCGGCCGCGAATTCTGGCAGCGCCAGCATTGAACGGACCGTTCTGAGGGAAACCGAGGATTGCAGCCAGGTCCCCTTGCTGAGCGGTGGTGTCAAACGGCAACGACTTTGGCTTTAGACCAGGGACCGCCAAGACCGCGAGGTCGAGTTCGGAGTCGAAAAGCACGGGTCGAGCCTGGTAGGTCTTGCTGCCGAAAGTGACGGTTGGTTTCGCGACCCCGCCGATAACGTGAGCGTTGGTCATGACGCGGTCTTTCGCGATCACAAAGCCGGTGCCTTCGACTAGCCGGCGGCACTTGTTTGTTCCCATCACCCGGCCGACGCTGCCGTGAGCCGACTTGACGCCCGGCAGTGCTAGGACTTGCGGGCTGGGCGGCTCGGCGTCGGGAATGATCTCGGTTTCGAACGGGTCCAGATACTGCGGGAAGACGTCGCCGGTGAGGGTGTCGGTGAACGCCTTTAGGGAGTCTCCGGCGCTCTTGGGCATCAGCCGATCGATCTGGCGCAGCACCATAGAGTCACGCGCCCCTGCACTCACCGTTGGCAGCGTCGTGGCGCTGACTGCGTAGCCGAGCGCCCAGGCTGCGGCCATCACCACGGCGGCGCCGAAGGCGGCTCCCACGAAAGCGTCGGCCAGCCGAAACGGGCCGCGCTTTATTTGGAGTTTGCGGCCGATCAGCGAGCCGAGGAAGTTTCCTAAGCCGGCAATTACGAACACTGCGGTAATCGAAAGGATCGCCGGGCCGATGTCGCCAGAATCAGAGGAGAGGTATTTAGGTACCACCCAGATGCCAAGCAGGAAGCCGGCCAACAATCCTCCGGCGGAAAACACGTTCGCTACAAAGCCGTGAACCCAACCGGCCCAGCCGTAAACGAGAAACAGGCCAATCAGTACGAAATCGAGCCAGTTCACCCCAGGAGCTCCTCAAGTTTTCGGGTGCGGGACGTGTCCCAAGGTTGATCCCAGCCGAGCTGTTCGAACAACCGAGAAATGATGCCGGCGGTGAACCCCCAAAGTGGCACGTCAGCACCGATTTCGAACGCAGGTCCAACCCAGCCAGACGAATGTACGACACTGAACCGGTTTTGCGGCTCGATAAGTTGCGCCAACGGTGTCCACAAAACGTGCTGCACTTCGGCGGTACTGATTGCGTGCAGCGGCTTGGGCGTCGGCCAATAGCCCAAGATGGATGTGACCGCGTGGTTGCTCGGCGGCAGCCAAAGCGGCGGCAGCGCCCCGAAAACGTTTACCTCAGCGCCGGGCAGTCCGACTTCTTCCTCGGCTTCGCGAAGTGCGGTATGGGTGGCGTCGCGGTCAGTTTCGTCGCTGCGTCCGCCGGGAAAGGAGATCTGCCCGGCATGGCTGCGAAGCGTGGTGGCTCGCTGGGTCAGCAGCAATTCCGGACCGGCTTGACCGTCAGCGAACAGCATGAGTACCGCGGCTGGCCGAGCGCCTTCTGGCGGGTGCGGAAAGCGCGGCGCCAACTGTTCGGGCTCGACTGAAGACAGGATTTCGGCGAGTGGCTGCAGCCAGGTGGGCAGTTCGCTCATGCTGGTCCTTCCGTCGTGACGCCTGCGGCCGCAACCTCCGGGTCGGTTGGGCCAATCCCGTAGGACGGACACCACTGCGAAACCGGGCAGGCCCCGCAGGTTGGCTTGCGCGCGTGGCAACGGCGTCTGCCATGCCAAATTAGCCGGTGGCACAACATCGTGTAGTCACGGCGCTCGAACAGCGCCGCGATTGCGAACTCAGTCTTGACCGGGTCGGTCGCGGTTTGGGCATCAACCCAGCCGAAACGTTGCACCAATCTGGCAACGTGAGTGTCGACGGTGATTCCGGGGATGTCGAAGGCGTTGCCAAGCACGACGTTCGCGGTCTTTCGCCCGACGCCGGGCAAAGAGACCAAATCGGTCAAGCGTCCGGGCACTTGCGAATCAAAGTCGGCCACGAGTTTGGCTGACAAGGCAATGATGTTTTCGGTCTTGGCGCGGAAAAACCCGGTCGGACGAATGATTTCCTCCACCGCCGTGCGATCGGCGCCCGCTAGGGCCGGCGGATCTGGATAGGCGGCAAACAGCGCCGGGGTGATGGCGTTAACCCGCCTATCGGTCGTTTGGGCCGACAAAACGGTGGCGATCAGCAATTCGAATGGATTGCGGAAGTCGAGTTCGCAGCGCGCGTCGGGATAGGTCTGAGCCAGTACCCGGTGCATTTTGCGGGCGCGGCGAACCAATGCAGTTTCAGGTCGCGGCACTTCACGCGCAGACTTTGCCGGCACAAACAAACCGTAACCGGCAACACCGACAGCACCACTACCGCCTATTTATCGAGAGAATTGGTCCCGATGTGGGAAACTACACATGTGACTGATGATGTGCTGCGCCAAGCGCCCCTCTTCAACGGCCTAGACGACGACGCTTCGGCGGCTCTTGGAGCCACGATGTCCACGGTTTCGTTGCGCCGCGGCGAAATCCTTTTCGGCGAAGGCGACGACGGCGACCAGTTGTACGTCGTGATTGACGGCAAGATCAAGCTGGGCCGAACCTCAGTTGACGGCCGCGAGAATCTGATCGCGATCCTCGGCCCGGGCCAGATGTTCGGTGAATTGTCGTTCTTCGACCCAGGACCGCGCTCGGCCACCGCCACCGCCGTCACCGATACCGAACTACGCAGCCTCAGTCACAGTGCCCTGAACCCGGTGCTGCGCTCGCACCCGGACGTCGCTTACGCCCTGCTCAACCAGTTGGCTGGTCGGCTTCGCCGCACCAACGAGGTCGTTGGCGATCTGGTGTTCTCCGATGTACCCGGGCGCGTCTCCAAGGCGTTGCTCGACTTGGCCGCCCGGTTTGGCCGTCAGGCCGAAGACGGGATCCACGTTAACCACGACCTGACCCAAGAAGAACTGGCTCAGTTGGTCGGTGCTTCACGTGAAACAGTCAACAAGGCCTTGGCGGACTTCGCCTCGCGCGGTTGGCTGCGCCTCGAACCGCGTTCGGTGATCATTTTGGACATCGAGCGACTCAAGCGCCGCTCGCGCTGAACCGGCGTCAGTTCTTACTCAGGTAGTCCAGCTGAGCGCGAACAGACAGTTCGGCTGCGCCCCACAAAATCGGATCCACATCGGCGTAAACCGTTTCGACAACTTCTCTAGCGTTACTGGCCCCGCCAGCCACGGCGCGGCGCACCTGTTCGAGTCGTTCCTCGCGGTGGCTGAGATAGAAATCCAATACGGCCCCCGGGTCGGTGACGACGGGCCCGTGTCCGGGCAAGATCGTATGCACGACACCCGTTGCTACAAGTTCGCGAAAGCGGCGGATCGAATCAAGGTAGGCGCCCAGGGTTCCGTCTGGGTGAGCCACAACTGTCGTGCCAACTCCGAGCACAGTGTCGCCGCTGAGCAACATGCCGTCTTGAGCCAATAGGAAAGCCGTCGAGTCACGGGTGTGGCCCGGGGCGGCGACCACTTCGATCTGGAGTCCGTCCACCTCGATCTGTTCGCCGTTTCGCAACGGCTCAGATTGACGGCAGAACACAGGGTCGATCGCTCGAGTGGGCGCGCCAGTGGCGGCCACAATCGAATCAAGCGCGTCGGTGTGGTCCCAGTGGTGGTGGGTGAACAGCACCAGCGCCACTTCACCGGCAGTGGCCACCACGGCATCGACATGCTCGGCTAGGTCCGGTCCCGGATCGACTACCACGGTGCGTGCTGATCCGGGCTCGCGAAGCAGCCAAGTATTCGTCCCGTCGAGCGTCATGATCCCGGGGTTGTTGGCTCTGATGAAGGATGCGCGAGGCGAAACGATGGTGCTCAAATATCTTCCTCACGGTTTACGTCGAGCCACCACTGTCCGTCTTGGCGCACTGGACGAGGCTCAATCGGATAGATCCGGCGTTCGATTGCAGCTTGGAGGATTTCGGAAGCGCCAAGCGGTGCCAACTCTCGGCAAGTCACCGCGGTCGGCGGCAACATCGCTGCCGTGCCGGCGGCGACGTATTCGAGTACTTCCGAAAGCGGTGACCAAGCGAACCGATCGGCCTCGCTGCTGACGGACTCGATCCTTTGGCCAGTCGGCAGGGCCGCGACGAAAAACCGGGTGTCGTACCGCCTGGGCTCAAACGCCGGTGTGATCCAGTGCGCCCACGCACCGAGCAGGTCGGTGCGCAGCACTAGGTTCTGGCCGCGAAGAAAATCTGCGAACGAGAACTCTTTGTTCTCCAGTGCGGCGCGGGCGCTGCCCAGCGATGTAGTGTCGGCCAGCACCTCGTCTTCGCTGGGTCCGGCCAGCAGGACACCCGTCTCTTCGAAGGTCTCGCGGATCGCCGCGACCACGAGCCGCTTGGCCACCTCGGGTTCACAGTTGAACCGATCTGCCCACGCCTCGGGGCTCGGGCCAACCCAGTCGATGTCAGCACCGTCATCGTCCTGGACGCCACCGCCGGGGAAGACGTACATGCCAGGAGCGAAGGCCATCTTGGAGTGCCGGCGCATCAAGAACGCCTCCAAGCCACGATCGCCATCTCGAACCACGGCAATCGTGGCCGCGTCCTTGGTGGGCGCCACCTCGGCCGGATCGAACGCCTCGAGTCGACCGATTAGGAGGTCAGGAACCGGAACCAACACGTCAAGACAGTTCGACTACGGCGTCAATTTCGACTGGGGTGTCCAACGGAAGGACTGCCACGCCGACAGCGCTACGAGCATGTGCGCCCGCTTCGCCAAAAGCAGCGGCGATGACGTCACTTGCACCATTGGCCACCGCAGGTTGGCCGGTGAAGTCGGGGGCGCTGGCTACGAAAACACCCAGCTTCACCACACGGACCACTTGGTCGAGGTCGGCCACCGAGGCGATCGCAGCGATCACGTTCAGCGCGGCTAACTTGGCATACTCCTGGGCGTCCTCGGCCGACACTTCGGCGCCGACCTTGCCGGTAGCTGGCAGCACGCCATCCACGAACGGGAGCTGGCCCGAGGTGTAGACATAGTTGCCAGAACGAACAGCCGGGACGTAGGAGGCGACTGGTGCGGCGAGTTGAGGGACGCTCAAGCCGATCGCGGCCAGTCGATCTGCAACGGCACCCATTTCAGGCCACCGGGCGCTTGAAGTAGGCCACTAGGTTTTCGGGGTTCAACCCCGGAACGATTTGGACGAGCTCCCAGCCATCGGCCCCGAAGTTGTCGAGGATCTGCTTGGTTGCGTGAACGAGAACTGGTGCGGTCAGGTATTCCCACTTAGTCATGGTTCGACTGTATATCGGTGTGCCGGTTGTGGTCGCTGCACTAGGTAGGCTCGAGGTGTGAGTAACTCGACTCCGCTGCACATTGTCACCGGAAAAGGTGGGACCGGCAAGACGACCGTCGCCGCCGCTTTGGCCTTGGCGTTAGCTGGCGCCGGCAAGAAGGTGCTGCTTTGCGAAGTCGAGGGTCGGCAAGGATTCTCCCAGCTTTTCGACGTTCCGCCATTGCCTTATGAAGAGAAACTCATCGCGACCAGCGATGGTGGCGGGCAGGTGTACGCCTTGGCGATCGACGCTGAAGCTGCCTTGCTGGAGTACTTGCAGATGTATTACCGGCTTGGCCGTGCCGGGCGAGCCTTGGACAAGTTCGGCGTGATCGATTTCGCCACCACCATCGCACCGGGCGTGCGTGACGTTTTGCTCACCGGAAAGATCTATGAGGCCGCTCGCCGCCGAGTGGGCGATAAGTCTTCGGCGTTCGTTTATGACGCTGTGGTGTTGGACGCTCCGCCGACAGGTCGGATCACCAGATTCCTTGGGGTGAACGATGAGGTGGCGGACTTGGCCAAGGTGGGTCCGGTCAAGAGCCAGTCCGAATCGATCATGACGATGATGCGCGGCCCGCAGACCACCGTCCATTTGGTAACGGTGTTAGAGGAGATGCCGGTTCAGGAGACGCTCGACGGAATCGTTGAACTAAGCAACGAACAGATCCCCGTCGGTCATGTCGTGGTCAACATGGTGCGGCCGAACCTGCTGGACGATTCGACGGTCGAGGCCTTGCAAACAAAGCGGCTTACGGCGACAGTGATCGAACCGGTCTTGGTCGCAGTTGGGATCGGTCCGGCCGCAGCCGACACCTTGATTAGCGATGGTCTTGGCCATATCGCCCGCCAGGAACTACAGGACGAGCAGTTGGCGATCGTTGCCGAAAGCGGGCGGCCGTTCATCGAACTGCCGCTCTTGACCGAGAGCCTCGACCTGGGCTCGCTGTCTGATTTGGCCGAAGAGTTGCGGCCGTTAGCAGGTGATGCGAAGTGACCAGCAAGCCAGTGACCGAGCCCAAAACTCGCCGACCGCACACTGAACGCCGGATCAGCAGCACCGCCCAAACGAGTCAGTTCGACGTCGATTCCTTGCTGCGCGAGGAGTCGACCAAGATCATTGTTTGTTGTGGTTCCGGTGGTGTTGGCAAGACCACGACGGCCGCGGCCATTGCACTGCGGGCCGCCGAGCAAGGCCGCACGGTCTGCGTCCTGACCATTGATCCGGCCAGGCGACTGGCCCAGTCGATGGGGCTGGCCGAACTCGACAACACCCCGCGGCCGGTGGTCGGGATCGACACTTCGGCCGGTGGCTCCTTGGACGCGATGATGCTGGACATGAAGTCGACATTCGACGAGGTGGTCGAGGCGCACGCCTCACCGGAGAAGGCGGCCGAGATCTTGGCCAACCCGTTTTACGTGGCGCTTTCTAGTTCGTTCGCCGGCACCCAGGAATACATGGCAATGGAGAAGTTGGGTCAACTTCACGGCGAGGGCCATTGGGACTTGATCGTGGTGGACACTCCGCCGTCGCGCTCGGCCTTGGACTTCTTGGATGCGCCCGAGCGGCTGTCTTCGCTGCTGGACGGCCGGTTCATCAAACTCCTGTTGGCCCCGGCCAAAGGGCCAGCGAGGTTCCTGACTGCGGGACTAGGTCTGGTAACCGCGGCGCTAAACAAGATCCTGGGTGCGCGGATCCTGACAGATATGCAGACGTTTATCGCGGCGTTTGACACGCTATTTGGTGGCTTTCGTCAACGCGCCGAGGCGACCTTCTCTTTGCTGCAAGACCGTGGGACGGCGTTTTTGGTGGTGGCATCGCCTGAGCCGGCAGCAATGCGCGAGGCGGCCTACTTTGTGGAGCGGTTAGCGGCTGACGACATGCCGCTCTCGGCTCTGGTGATCAATCGAGTACATGACGAAAACACCGCCGGGGTAACTGCGGCCGACGCCGAGTCGGCTGCCGGGCGACTGGTTGACGGTTCCGAAGTGGAGCGTCAGACAGCGCAACTCTTGGCTGTTCACGGCGAACGCTTGAAGTTGGCCGAGCGGGAGAACCGGCTGCGTCAGCGGTTTACGAGTTCACACAAGAACGTCCAAGTCGTGCCGGTACCAGCGTTAGATACCGATGTGCACGACTTGGACGCACTTAGAAAGATTGGTGGGTTCCTCAGCTCGCCTGAACCAAGACATCACGCCACGTCTTGACGTTTGGCTTGCGTCGAAGCAGTGCGCGGCGTTCACGTTCGGTCATGCCACCCCAAACGCCCCATTCGATCCTGTTGTCGAGGGCTTCGGCGAGGCATTCGGCCCGGACGGGGCATCCGTTGCACATTTGCTTGGCGCGGTTTTGTTCAGCGCCCTTAACGAACAAGTCGTCCGACTTGCCTAGACAGGCCGCCGACTGAGACCAGTTTTCGTTCCACATGGCAGACACCCTTTCCCGAGATGCAATCTGGTCACGGTGACCAGATAAAGCTGTTCTGCTATTACAAGAATCGTAAGTAGGTCCGACAAAACTCACCAGAGTCGTGTGGGTAGTTGCTACATAGTCCCTTTTAGTCACATGAGTCACGCCAGACACTTCAGGTTGGTCTGGTTGGTTGGAATTCTCACGTATCCTTGAAGTTATGGATTGGCAGGGGATAGAACGTTCGGTGAAGAAGCTCGCGCAAAGTGAGCAAAAGCCGACTTCAAAATTGGGGGCGATCGGGTCGATCGCGTGGCTCTCGGTGTTGGCCGGCGTGATCGCTGCTGCCGTTTTCATTCCAGGCACCGCCTTCTTGGCGTCAACTGGCAACAAGGTCACCAAGGACGTCATCGACCTGCCGCTCGCGCTGCAAGACCTACCGAATCCGCAAACCACCAGAATTTTGGCCTCCAACGGCAAGCTTCTGGCCTACTTCTACCAAGAAAACCGCCAAGACGTTCCGCTGGACAAGATCGCACCGGTGATGAAAGACGCGATCATTTCCATTGAGGACTACCGGTTTTACTCCCACGGTGCCCTAGACCTGAAGGGTACTTTGCGGGCGCTGATGAACAACGCGGCCGATGGTCAGACTCAGGGCGGCTCTTCGATAACCCAGCAGTTGGTGAAGTTGACGCTGGTTCAGCAGGCCACCACTCCAGAACAACAGGCCGCCGCGACTGAGGTCTCGACCGCGCGCAAGGTGCGCGAACTGAAATTGGCAATCAACTATGAGAAGGCCTACACCAAGGACGAAATCCTTGAGCACTACTTGAATATCGCCTACTTCGGTGACGGGGCATACGGCATCAACGCCGCGGCATACCACTACTTTTCGGTCAGCCCCGAAAAGTTGACGGCCGTCCAAGCCGCAACATTGGCCGGTTTGGTGCAGAACCCAGAACAGTTCAATCCGCGTATTTATCCCGAGCGGGCGGTCCAGCGGCGCAACATTGTTCTTGGCGTTATGGCGCGATTGAACAAGATTCCGGTGACCGAGGCAGAAGAGTTGAGTGCCAAGGGCATCGGCTTGAAAGTCACTTCCTTCCCGAACGGTTGCGTCGACTCGGTGGCGGCGTTCTCATGTGACTACATCCGTCGTTATCTGCTGCAGGACCCGGTGCTCGGCTCCACGGTCAAGGAGCGCCAAGCTGTGCTTGAGCGTGGTGGGTTGACCATCAAGTCGAACATCGACCTGTCGATGCAAAAGTCAGTGAACTCGGCAGTCAAGACCCAGGTAGGTTCGACCGATAACGCGATCGGCGCGTTGGCGCTGGTTGAGCCCGGAACCGGAAAGGTTCGCGCGCTCGGTCAGTCGCGTGCGATGGGCAAGTCGAAGGGCAAGTCCTACATCAACTACGCAGTGCCAACCAAGTACGGCGACTCCAACGGCTTCCAGGCCGGCTCGACCTTCAAGATGTTCACAGCGGCCGCTGCGCTTGAGGACGGAATTTCTGCCGGTCGATCCTTCTCTTCTCCGCAGACGATGTCGTTCCCCGCGGGCGCGTTCAAGGACTGTGAGGGCAACGGGTCCAGTCCATGGCCGGGCCTGAAGAACTCGACCGGCTCGGGCTCGTTCGACATGGTCCGGGCACTGCGCCAGTCGGTCAACACCTACTTCGCCCAGCTCGAGAAGGAAGTCGGGCTGTGCGAGACGGTGAGGATGGCCAAGAAGATGGGCATCCCGGTCGTCAACCCAGACTCCGATGCCGGAACGCCGGGAAGTTATATCCCTTCGTTCACCTTGGGGCCGATCGACGTGAGCCCGTTGCACATGGCCGCGGCTTACGCCACCCCGGCTGCCGGCGGCGAGTACTGCAAGCCGACCCCGGTCGCCGAAATCCTTGACCGTAACGGAAACACGATCAAGAAGTACAAGAGCGACTGCAAGCGAGTCATGTCGAAGGAAACCGCGGCGAAGGTGAACGCGATTCTGGTCGGTCTGCAGCAGCCGGGCGGTTTTGGTTACAACCGTGGCACCGGCCTGCCGATCCCATCTGCGGCCAAGACCGGAACGACCAACTCCGCAAAGGCCGTCTGGTACGTGGGCTACACCCCAGAAATCTCTGCAGCCTCGATGATCGCCGGGATCAACTCCAAGGGACAGCCGGCGAAGCTTGCTGGAGCCAAGTTGCGTGGCCGAATCGTCTCCTACAACGACGCGGCGGGTTCGGCACTTGCCGGTCCACAGTGGAAGGCCGCGATGGGGCCGATTTCACAGAACTTGACTCCGGTGAAGTTCGATCCGGTGGCCCTTGCTCCTCGAGTTCAGACGTTGCCAAGTGCCGGGGTGACTGCACCGCCGAGCACAGCGCCTAGGCGCCGCTGAGCTGGCGCTTGACTTCCGCAGCCACGGCGGCGCCATCGGCGCGCCCTTTGGTTGCAGCAGTCACGATGCCCATCACCTTGCCCATCGCCTTCATGCCTTCGGCGGCGGCACCGGTGGAGTCGATGGCGTCAGTGATGATGTTGGTTACTTCTTCGTCCGAGAGCGCAGCCGGGAGGTACTCGGCGAGAATTTCAGCCTCGGCGCGTTCCTTGGCCGCCAACTCGGCTCGGTTGCCTTCCTCGAACGCAGTGGCGGCTTCGCGGCGCTTCTTCGCCTCAGCCGAGAGCACACCTAACACCTCGTCGTCGGAAAGCTCGCGGGCTTGTTTGCCAGCAACTTCGGCTTTGGTGATCGCGGCCAGAACCATTCTGATGACAGAGGTGCGCAGTGCGTCGCGAGCCTTAAGTGCGGTGTTGAGGTCGTCGCGAAGTTGATCTTTCAAGGCAGACATGGCTTTAGTCTGTCACCGCAGCGGTGAACTTCGCGACGCCGATTCGGTTTGGCCGTGTGCCAACTAAGGTGGCGGTATGGATTTCGCTCGCCTAGCTTCTGGCGCGGCCGCTTTGGGGGCGGCTGGCTTGGGGTATTCATACTTCGAAGCCACGCGTCGGTTCGTGGTGCGCGAATTCACTGTCCCGGTTTTGGAGGCAGGCGCAGATCCGATCCGGTTGTTGCACTTGTCGGACCTTCACCTGGTGCCGAACCAGCGGCCCAAGCTCGAGTGGCTGAAGTCGCTTGCGGGTCTTGCCCCGGATCTAGTGGTGAACACTGGCGACAACTTGGCCCACCCAGATTCGGTAGAACCGCTCGTGGATGCTTTGGGCGAACTACTCGAGCTTCCAGGGGTGTTCGTCTTCGGCTCGAACGACTACTTCTCGCCGAAACCGAAGTTGCCGGTGAAATATCTGTTCGGCGGTACCGGGGTCGACAAGGTCGGCAAATGGGAGCGATCGCCGGACTTGCCGACTGAGCAACTGCGGGCCGAGCTTGGTGCGAGAGGCTGGCTGGATCTGAACAACGCCGTCGGGGAGTTGACCGTCGGTGGCAGCCGGATTGCGTTCACTGGCGTGGACGATCCGCACCTGCGACTCGACGAACTCACTGATCTACCCGCAGATGGCGCGGCGGATCTGCGGATCGGCGTGGCGCATGCGCCGTACTTGCGAGTTCTTGATTCGTTCAATCGCTCTGGCAACGAGCTGATTTTGGCGGGCCACACTCACGGTGGCCAACTACAACTGCCGGGAGTTGGGGCTTTGGTCACCAATTGTGATCTGGACACCGCCAGAGCAAACGGGCTCCATTCGCATCAAACCGCGGGCGCAAATCCGTCCTATCTGCACGTTTCCGCTGGTGCTGGCACCTCGCCATACACGCCGTTTCGGTTCTGCTGCCGACCCGAGGCGACAGTTCTCACGTTGACCGGCTAGAATCTCCAAGGTTGCACACGGGCTGTGGCGCAGCTTGGTAGCGCGCATCGTTCGGGACGATGAGGCCGCAGGTTCAAATCCTGTCAGCCCGACAGTGTGATTACGCCCGGACCTGCTGTAGCGGGTTCGGGTGTTTTCCGTTTGGGCGGTGTCTTAGGTCCCACCGGCGAGGGTTTTGTGGGACTAGGTTCACCGGCCCCCCGGAATCTTGGGACTACACTCACCGCGCCCTGCTTGGTTGGGGCGGGTGCCAACTTGGGCGGTGTCTTAGGTCCCACCCCGGCCCACTTTGTGGGACTAGGCTCACCGGCCGCCCGGAATCTTGGGACTACACTCACCGCCCACCGGGAGACTGCGAGGCCAAGTACTGCATAAGCGACGAGCTCCCGGACCCATGAGGGCCCGGGAGCTTTAGCTTGTTCAGCAGTCCTGCGTCAGGAACCGTTCACGACTCGCTTGGCGCCGTTGCTGTCCTTGCTGATGGTGAACGCGTCCAGGGTGTCGCCGACGATCGCGCCCTGCGGGGAGCCGCCGTCGCGAGCATGGGCGACGGTGGAGCGGTAGACGAGCCGGTCTGCGGACACTTCGATGCTCTGGAACGTCGAGACGCCCTCGGCTCCAACTACGCGGCGAGCGCCGTTGGTGTCCCAGTTGTTGCCAGTCGGTCCGGCCAGATCGTAGTGCTTGCTGCCGGCGTTGGAAACAACGTAAACCGGACCGGTCGAACCTGCCGCCGTTTCGTTCTTCACCAGGTGGCCACGGGCGTAGGCGTGGTCGTGGCCCTGAAGGACGAGGTCGACATTGTATTTCTCCAAGATCGGCAGCCAGACCGTCCGCGTGGCGAGGTTGTCGCGGCCGGTCGAGGCCGAGAAGATCGGCTGGTGGAAGGTGACCACCGTCCAGTTGTTCGGGTTGTTGCGCAGCACCCTTTCGAGCCAGACTGCCTGGTCGATCCCACCAAGCGGAGCGTTCGCATCCAGGGAGATGAACCGCACGCCCTGGTAGTCAGTGAACCAAGCGGTTTCGTTGCGCACCGCCGGTCCGTTCGCCGGGTATTCGAAGTGACCGCGGTACTGCGCGAGCAGCGGGTCAATCGTGTATTCATGGTTTCCCGGCGTGGTCACTAGGTTGTTCGACGCCGTCTGCGGGATGCCGGCGAACCACTCGGCCCACTGCTGGTCCTTTTGGGAATCGTTGATCATGTCGCCCGCGGCAATTGTGAGTTCGGCATCGGGGTTGGCCGCATAGGCGCTTTGGGCGACCTTTGGCCAGACGTCTGCCAGGCCCTTTTGGGCATCGCCGAAGTACAAGAACTTGAACGACTCCGAGTGATCCTTGGCGGTGGTGAAGGTCTGCCAAGCGGACCAACCAGCGCTGTTGCCTACTCGGTATTCGTAGGTGGTGTCGGCGCTCAGCCCAGTCAAGGTCGCCGAATGGTGCCGCGCCGGGGTGACACCGAACAGCAATGGCACGGTGGACTTATCTGCTCGCTTGACCGTCACCTTTTCGCTGCCGTCCACGCGATACTCGACCTGGCCGGTGAAGGTGCCGAACGTCGTTCGCCAAGTGATCGACTGGCTCGTTACGGGGTTAGCGGTCGGGTTCAGCACGATTCGGTCCGGCGTAGCCGAGGCGGCGACGGAGAACGTGCCGGCCTCAGTCGAAACGACGGCCGCTTCGGCCGGAGCGGCGAGCATTGCCGCCGGCAGGGTGAACGCCGTCGCAGCCAATGCCATGGCGGCGAATCTTTGCTTCATTGGGGCTCCTGAAGAGTGGGGTGGCCAAGTTCGGCTGCGACGGTAGATGGCCTAACCGAACGCCCAGTGAACGCAGTCGGCCGTCAGCGCTAAAGGTCGTCCACCAAACAGGGACGAAACCGCCCAGTTAGTCAACAAAATGCCAGTTCGCGATCTCTTTGAATTCACCAAGTCGAAGTCTTGTGGCGAAAGGGTCCAACTGTCCAACCGATACTTCCCTAGTAGGAGCGAACTCCCCCGATGCGAAACCTACGCACCACATCGGCCATCGTCTTGGCCACGGCAATTGGATTCAGCACGCTAAACGCGACCCCGGCGATGGCTGCACCCCGACTGGCCGATTCGGCCGTCACCTCGATGCGGAGCATCGGGGCGAACCCGGCCGCCCTGGCCGCGGCCTCGATCAAACAGGCCGTTGACGTGCCAGTTGCCGACGTATTCGACGTTGACTTCCGAAATGGCCAGACGACAGAGCGAGCGCAAGGCTTGACCGCAACGGTCCACGGCGAGCCGGCTTCT
>JAPXRA010000012.1:0-4638 GCA_033813795.1 Aeromicrobium sp.
CGGGCCGCTCAGTTCGGCCGTGAACAGATCGGTATCGCCGCTGGCGTCAGCTGCTAGGAGTCTGGCGCCGCTGGCTTGGAGTCTGGAAAGTCCGGCATGGACGTCACGTTCAACCAGAATCGGCAGGTGAAAATGCGAACCCACGGCCGCGCGAACGGCCTTGGGATTTTGTGGATCTACACAATCGCCGAGGAAGTAGACCGCTGAGGCCCCGGCCGCATCGGCCGCTCGGATAAGCGAACCAGCATTTCCGGGGTCGCGGATGTCGACTGCCACAGCGACGAAGCCCTCGCCAGACCATGTCCAGTCGTCGAACTGGCGGTTTAGGGTTGTACAGCGGGCAACTAGACCTTGGGGAGTTACCGAATCGGCAATCGCCTCGACGACGTCATCGGTGACGACATGCCACATTGGTGCTAGCTGAACAAACTCGCCATAGCGTTCGGTGGCGTCAACCGTTGCGAACACTTCGACGATTGCGCCGGGCTCACCTTGAGCAACCTTCAGCGCCTCGCGCACCGCCTGGGGTCCTTCAGCTAAGAACTCGCCAGTCTTAGCGCGAAACGCACGCGTGGCGAGCCGCCGAGCGTTCTTTACCCGTCCAGAATTGACGGTCAGATCGCCGGGGCTCGCCACGGTGGGGTGAGCTTCTATCAGACTGCGCTGTCAGCCTTGGGCGCGTTGACATCGGCCGGCAGGTTTGCCTTGGCGACCTCAACGAGCGCGCTGAACGCGGCCGGATCATTGACTGCCAAGTCGGCGAGGATCTTGCGATCGACTTCGACTTCGGCGGCCTTCAGACCCTGGATGAACCGGTTGTAGGTCATGCCTTCGGCGCGAACCGCAGCGTTGATGCGCTGGATCCAGAGGCGACGGAAATCGCCCTTCTTGGCCTTGCGGTCGTTGTATGAGTAGACCAGCGAGTGGGTGACCTGCTCTTTTGCCTTGCGGTAGAGCCGCGAACGCTGGCCACGGTAGCCCGAGGCCCGCTCGAGGATCTCGCGGCGCTTCTTCTGTGCGTTTACTGAACGCTTGACGCGTGCCACAGTTTTACTCCTTCAAAGTTCTTCAGAAATCGGGCGCTCAGAGACCGAGCAGCTTCTTGACCTGCTTGGTGTCGGCCTTCGAGACCTCAGTCGTGCCGGCGAGGCGACGCTTGCGGTTCGAGGACTTCACTTCCAAGAGGTGACGACGGTTGGTCTGTTCACGGCGAAGCTTGCCCTTGCCGGTGATCTTGATGCGCTTCTTCATGCCCGAGTGGGGCTTGAACTTCGGCACGATTAGGCCTCCATGTCTGGATCGAGGTTTTCGGAGCGACGGCGGGGCTTCTTTTCCGTCGCTTTCTTGCTGTGTTCTTCGCGATGTGCCTTCTCGGCTTGCGCCTCGGCTTCACGATCTGCTTTGCGCTGAGCGGTTGCCTCGGCCTTGGCGGCCTTGACGTCTGCTTGCGCTTCAGACTTCTTCTTGTGTGGACCAAGCACCATCGTCATATTGCGTCCGTCTTGACGGGCGTTCGACTCGATGAAACCTAGTTCCTCAACGTCAGCTGCCAACTTCTGCAGCAACCGGTAACCAAGTTCGGGGCGGTGTTGCTCACGACCACGGAACATGATGGTGATCTTGACCTTGTCGCCGGCCTGCAAGAACCGCACAACGTGACCCTTTTTGGTGTCGTAGTCGTGCTGGTCGATCTTCGGGCGAAGCTTCATCTCCTTGATGACCGTGTTCGACTGGTTACGTCGAGACTCACGGGCCTTCTGGGCGGCTTCGTACTTGAATTTGCCGTAATCCATGAGGCGGCAAACAGGCGGACGCTCCTGCGGAGCGACTTCGACGAGGTCTAGATCTGACTCGGCGGCAAGACGAAGCGCATCGTCGATACGGACGATGCCGACTTGTTCACCACCAGGTCCGACGAGTCGGACCTCCGGTACGCGGATGCGCTCATTGACGCGCAGCTCTGTGCTGATGGATCCTCCTGATGATCGGTGTAGGAGGACATAAAAAAATGGCCTCCGTCGAAGCGAAAGCCACCACACGCGCGAAAGCGCCGCACGCTAGAGGAACGAAAACCGTTCTTCCAGCGGGTGACCCCCGGATCCTTGAACCCGGCAGGTGGGAGATGGACTCCACTTCGGTGCACAACTTTACCAGCCGCCACGGCCCGGGCAAAATTGACACGCCAATCTATGGCAGTACTGTCTTTGCCATGAAGAGCGATCTTTTCTCCCAAGCGAACCTAGAATCCCAAACCACCGAGCGATTTGCGCTGCAGAATCCGCAACTTCTGCGAGTCTCGCTGGGCACCGAAGTGCTGGCCGTCAAAGGATCGATGGTTGCTTATCAAGGACAGATCAAGTTTGACCATGAGAAGACCGGCTCGATGGGCAAGTTGCTCAAGAAGATGGTCAGCAGCGATGACGTCCCGCTCATGCGGGTCAGCGGTCAGGGCGAAGTCTTCTTCGCCGACACCGCCGGATTCGTGTTCTTGGTTCATCTGGAAAACGACGCTCTGAGTGTGAGCGGACAGAACCTGCTTGCTTTCGACGCTAGCCTCAACTGGGACTTAAAGCGCCTCAAGGGTGCGAACATGATGACCGGTGGGCTGTTCAACATGGAGCTTTCTGGTACCGGAACTGTCGCGTTGCACGCGGTCGGCCAGCCGGTCGTGCTCGACTGCGCGCAACAACCCACTTATGTCGATGTCAACGCCGCGGTGGCTTGGTCATCGAACTTGCAGCCTCAGATTGTCAGCTCGATGAACATGGCGTCGATGTTGCGTGGCGGATCGGGCGAAGCGTTCCAGTACGCCTACCACGGCCCTGGCTTCGTCGTCGTTCAGCCGAGCGAATGGGGCAGCGGCACAAGTGGCTCGTCCGGTGGTAGCACCGGCGGATCGTCCGGCGGGCTCTTGGGCGACCTGTTCAGCTAGCTAAGCCAAAACCAAAGGAAATGTCATGCGGAAAATGAGCTCCGCACCACTGCTAATCGGCTCGCTTACGGCCGGCTCACTTGGGGTCAGCGCACTTGCTGTGACTTCGTCAGCGAACGGCGAGCAGCGGCCAGCGCACGAGACAACTGGTGACCTTCCTGCAATTGCCACCAATATCTCGAGGTTGGGCGGCGCAGATTTCGCCGGGCTGGAGATCAGCAACGACTCAAATGCCATTGTTGTGCGCTGGGTTGGTAAAACACCCAAAGTCGTGACCGATTATGTTGCAACACTGCCCGATGGAGTGCATGTCACCAATACCGAAGGCGCCCGGTACCCGCGAACCAAACTCCAAGCCGTCGCAGCCGCGATCGTAAATTCCCCTGAGGCCGCCGCCGCCGACGTCAGTTCGATTTCAGCCAAGCCGGACGGTTCGGGACTTCGCGTAGACATCATTGCGGAGCTGCCCTCGCCGGCCGAACGTGCTGCATTGGTTTCACTGAGTGGGCTGCCCGCCGATGCGTTGGAATTTGTCGCCAACGCCGGCGAGATCGTCCCGCTGCCGGCAAAGATCAACCGCTGAACTCAGCTAGGTTCAACCCAGGCCGTGCCGCCGTCGGTTTGCACCAAGACGTGTTCGGCCGCAATGTGATCTAGGTCAGCCGACTCGACCACTTGGAAAGTCAGTTGACCGAGGTCCAGTAACAGTGCCGTTGCACCGTCGGCTTTAGCAGCGCGGGCGGCGTCTCTGCCGTAGACCGGGACTGGGCGCGAGGTCGGATTCCAATTCGTCATCGCGGCTTGGGAACTAAACGCCAGCAAGGCGGTACGCCCGTCTGCGCCAGTTAGCAAGACCGCCGCCATATCCGAATTCTTGTCGCTGCCGTCGGTGGCCAACTCCCCCAAAACCGCGACCACTGGGACGAACACTCTGGCCGCGCCGATGGTGGCTAGGAAGGTTGCCTCGGTTTCTAGGTTGAGTGTCGGATCGATCAAGCCGTCGTCATCGGCGAACGCGGGTTCGGCCAAGGACCGCCCGCCGCCGAAAGTGCCGTCTCCGCGAGTCATTTGAGGTGTCCAGCCAGCCACGTAACGGCGTTGTTAGCGGAGCGACCCTCGCTGCCTTGGATCGCGAACATGATGATCCGGCGATCGTCTTTAGTCACGACCGTCGGCCATGGTGCGCCCGGGTTCATCGAAATACCCGAAATCTCGTCCCAGCCCAATTTGTGGGCCCGCAATCCGTTTCGCCAAGAGATTCCGTCGTCATCGGCGGTCACGTGGCTGAGCGAGATGATCAGGGCGAACAGTGCGACCACGCCCACCAGCGCCCAGATTGTGGCGTTTTGCGAAGTGGTGAATTTCGCCTCCTCGGGCAGGCGATAGCCGATCACCGCCGTCAAGGTGGTCAAGATGCCAACCGCGGCCCACATCACCACGATTACGCCGGTGGGGCGGAACTTCCGCCGTTGCCCGGCCATCAGATCCGACACGACAAGATGTCGGTGACCAGAATGCCGCGCCCACCCAAGGCGTATAAGTCGTCCATCACGCGTTGGGTCGACTCGCGCGGAACCATCGCCCGCACGGCCGCCCAGCCTTCACGATGAAGCGGCGAAACCGTCGGCGACTCGATGCCCGGGGTCAGTTCGACTGCTCGTTCTACATCTTCAAGACGAATGTCGTAGTCCATCATCACGTAGGAC
>JAPXRA010000012.1:4648-15603 GCA_033813795.1 Aeromicrobium sp.
ACGTAGGACCGCGCCACCAGAACGCTTTGCAAGCGGCGTTGGAACACTGAAAATCCGGGGGCTTCGGTCGCGCCACTGCGAGTGATCAGGACACCCTCGGACTTCAAGATTGGTTCGCCGAACACGGCCAGCCCGGCTTGGCGCAAGGTGGTGCCGGTTTCGACCACGTCGGCGATGGCGTCAGCCACGCCGAGTCGAATGGAGGTTTCGACCGCTCCGTCAAGACGCACCACTTGGGAGTCGATCCCCAACTCAGCCAGGTATGAGCGCACGATGCCCGGGTAGGAGGTGGCGATCCGCTTGCCGGCTAGTTGGGCAGTTTGGTCAAGCTCGCCTGGCACGGCGGCGAAACGGAAGGTCGAGGCGGCAAAGCCAAGCGTCATTGCCTCGTCGGCCTTCGCGCCCGAGTCGAGTAGCAAGTCACGCCCGGTGATGCCGACGTCGAGCGTTCCTTCGCCAACGTAGATCGCGATGTCTCGGGGCCGAAGGTAGAAGAACTCGACGTCGTTTTCGGCGTCGACGGTAACTAGGTCTTTGGAGTTGCGGCGTTGGCGGTAGCCGGCCTCGGCCAGCATTGCGGCCGCAGCCTCAGAAAGGGCGCCCTTGTTCGGGACGGCAACCTTGAGCATCAGATTCCTTATAGGTGAGAGTAGACGTCTTCGAGACTGATGCCAGCAGCAATCATCATCACCTGAGCGTGGTAAAGCAGCTGGCTGATCTCTTCGGCCGCACGCTCAGGTCCCTCATGCTCGGCGGCCATCCACGATTCGGCGGCTTCCTCGACGAGTTTCTTGCCGATTGTGTGGACGCCACCGTCGAGTTCGGCAACCGTGCGCGAACCCTCGGGGCGAGTGGCGGCCTTCTCGGAAAGTTCCGCGAACAGCCCATCGAACGTCTTCATCGTGCCCATCCTATCGGCGAGCGGCGAGGGACTTGAGCGTCGCCCATGTGGCTAGTGCTGCTTCGGCGGCTTCCGCGCCCTTGTCTTCGACCGAATCGGCCAATCCGGCCCGATCCAACGCCTGCTGCTCGTTGTCGCAAGTCAGTAAGCCAAAGCCAACCGGAACGCCGGTATCGAGCGCAACCCGGTTCAGTCCGTCGGTGGCGGCAGCCGAAACGTACTCAAAGTGCGGAGTGCCGCCGCGGATGATCACTCCCAAAGCAACCACCGCGTCGTAGTCGGCCTGCGCGCAAGCTTGGGCGATGATCGGCAGTTCGAAGGAACCGGCGGCCCGGACCAAGTCAACCTCGGCCACACCGGCCGAAGCCAGAGTGCGTTGCGCGCCGGCAATCAGCCCGTCCATCACCACTGTGTGCCAACTCGAAGCCACGATCGCGACCCGTGCTCCCTTGGCCTGGACCGACAGTTGCGGTGCGCCGTGTCCGGCCATTTCAGTTCTCCTCGTCGAGCATGAGGTCGGGTAGATCGTGACCCATCCGGGCGGCTTTGGTCTGTAGGTAGCGCAGGTTGTCGCTGGTCGGCGCAATTACCACCGGCAGGCGTTCGCCAACCTTCACGCCGTACTGCTCGAGTTGATTGGCCTTATCGGGGTTGTTGGTCAGCAGTTTGACCGAACGAATACCTAGGTCACGCAAGATCTGTGCGCCGGCGGCGTAATCGCGCTCATCTTCGCCAAAGCCGAGGGCAAGGTTCGCGTCAACGGTGTCTTGGCCTTGGTCTTGTAGTTCGTACGCCTGAAGCTTGTGCAGCAATCCGATGCCGCGGCCTTCGTGGCCGCGCAAATACACCACTGCACCGGCACCGGCCTTTGTGATCTCGGCCATCGAAGCCTCCAGTTGCGGACCGCAATCGCAGCGGCGCGAACCAAAGACATCGCCCGTGAGGCACTCAGAATGCAAGCGCACCAACACGTCCTCGGCGCCGAGATCGCCGTGGACCAAAGCCACATGTTCTGCGCCGTCGACCCGGTCGCGGTAACCGTAAGCAGTGAACTGGCCGAACTCGGTTGGCAGCGTCGTTTCGGCGAGACGCTCGACTTGGCTTTCGTGCAGGCGCAAGTAGATCTGCAGGTCCTCGATCGACACCAGCGCCAAATCGTGTTCATCGGCAAATGCGCGCAGTTCTGGCGCTCGCTTGAGCGTGCCGTCGTCGTTCATCACTTCGCCGATCACCCCGGCGGGCGTGAGTCCGGCCAGGCGTGCGAAATCGACTGCGGCCTCGGTGTGGCCGGCTCGTTCAAGCACACCGAACGGCTTCGCGCGAAGTGGCACGATGTGGCCAGGCTGGTTCAATTCGAACGGCTCGGTCGCCGAATCGGCCAAAACTCGGCAAGTGCGGGCCCGGTCGTACGCGGAAATTCCGGTGGTGATGCCATCGCGCGCGTCAATCGAAATCGTGTATGCGGTGCGCATCATTTCGCGGTTGTGCGGGGTCATTAGCGGGATCGCCAGTCGATCAAGGATTTCACCGGTGATCGGGGCGCAAACCAGACCGCTGGAGTAACGCACCAAGAACGCCATCAACTCCGGCGTCGCCTTGGACGCGGCGAAGATGATGTCGCCTTCGTTCTCCCGGCTTTCGTCGTCAACCACGACGATCGCTTTGCCGGCGGCGATGTCGGCGATAGCTCGCTCAATGCTGTCGAGCCGAACTCCGGGGTACTGATCGCTCATGGTTGCGATCCTTTCTCAAGCAATCGTTCGACGTATTTTGCGATTACGTCGACTTCGAGGTTTACCCGATCTCCGGGTTGACGATCACCCAACACAGTGTCGGTCAGGGTGGTCGGGATGAGCGAGACGCTAAACCAGTCGTCGGTTACTTCGACCACGGTCAGCGAGGTGCCATCCACCGTGATCGAACCCTTTTCGACTAGGTAACGACTCAACTGGCTTGGCAGGGTGAACCGGAAGATCTCCCAGTTTTCGCTTGGTGTGCGGTCAAGCACCGTGGCGGTGCCGTCGACGTGTCCTTGAACGATGTGTCCACCAAAGCGCTCGCCGGCGGCCATCGCGCGCTCTAGATTTACCGCGGCACCCGGTTCCAGGTCGCCCAGACTCGTTCGGTCCAGCGATTCGCGCATCACATCTGCGCTGAAGGTGCCGGCCGTCGGCTCGATCACGGTCAGACAGCAGCCGTTGACGGCGATCGAGTCGCCGTGCTTTGCGTCAGCGGTGACTAACGGGCCACTGATCGTCAACCGGACCGAATCGCCCAGTTCAGCAAGTGAGACTACCTGTCCTACTTCTTCGACTAATCCGGTGAACATCAGTGTTCTCCTCCCGGTCCCATGTCTTCGCGCGGCGCCCGCCCGGGAGTGCCAATGATTCGAATGTCGGGACCGACCATCGTCAGGTCGGTCAACTCGATCGGCCTGATATCGGCCAAGGTCGTAGCTTCGCCTTCGAGTGCGGCGCGACCAGAACCGAGCATTGCCACCGCGTGGTAACCGATCACCCGGTCGATTAGACCTTCACCCCAGAACGCGCCGGCCAGTCTCGGTCCGCCTTCGAGCCAAACATGGTGAATGCCTTCGGCGTAAAGCGTTGAAAGCACCTCGTGCGGGTCGCGGGTCTTGATCTGCGTAGTCGGCGCGGTGCGGTCGAACACGCGGAAATAGTCCGGGATGGTCGATTCGCCTACGATCACGCGAAGTGGCTGTTGCTCGAACGGCAACGGCAAGTCGTTCTTGTCGCGAACCGTAAGCCGCGGGTCGTCGGCCAAGATTGAGTAGGTGCCAGCGACGATGGCGTCACACTGCGCCCGAAACTTCTGCACGTCGCGGCGCGCGGTCTCGCTGGTGATCCACTTGCTTGAACCGTCGGGCGCAGCGCTAAGACCGTCGAGCGTCGCCGCGTACTTCCAGGTCACAAACGGGCGATCGTTTCGGTACCTAAACGCCCAAGTGGCGATCAGCGCATCGGTCTGTTCGACGGCCACGCCGCCAAGAACTTCGATGCCAGCGGACCTCAAGGCAGCCGCCCCGCCGGCCCCGGACGCCGGATCGGTCGAACCGTAAACGACTTTGGCGATCCCAGCAGTGATTAGCGCTTGCGTGCAGGGCCCGGTCTTCCCGGTGTGGTTGCACGGCTCGAGCGTCACTACCGCAGTTGCGCCGCGGGCTCGTTCGCCGGCCTGATTGAGCGCGTCGACCTCAGCGTGAACGGTGCCTGCTCCGCGATGGATACCAATGGCGATCTGTTCGCCCTCTGGTGACAGCAGCACGCAGCCAACTGGCGGGTTTGGCAGGGTGCGACCGACCGTTTCGGCTGCTTCGAGAGCTCGCGCCATCGCATCGAGCTCGCCTTGGGTTGGCACCGGTTTCACCGTGAGAGTCTACCGGCCATTGAGCGGAGGGTCTCGACCATGGCTCCGGGATCATCGGCGCCGAACACCGCTGAGCCGGCGACGAAGGTGTCTGCGCCAGCCTCGGCGCAGCGTTCGATCGTTTCGACCGACACTCCCCCGTCAACCTGCAGCCAAATATCACCGCCAACTTTGTCGAGCAGTTCACGCGTACGGCGAATCTTCGGCAAGCAAAGGTCGAGGAATTTTTGGCCGCCGAAACCGGGTTCAACGGTCATGATCAGAACCATGTCCAACTCGGGCAGCAGGTCTTCATATGGCTCGATCGGGGTTGCGGGTTTGAGCGCCATCGACGCCCGCGCCCCTTTGGCCCGAACCTCGCGCGCCAACCTCACCGGGGCTTTGGCGGCCTCCACGTGGAAGGTAACACTGGCCGCACCTGCCTCAACATAGGCCGGCGCCCACCGGTCCGGGTCCTCGATCATCAGGTGCGCGTCGATCGGCTGTGGGACCGCTTTGGCGAGGGCCTCTATCACCGGCGCACCCAAGGTCAGGTTCGGGACGAAATGGTTGTCCATCACGTCCATGTGCAAGTAATCGGCCGACGGAATACGGGCAGCTTCGGCGGCCAAGTTGGCGAAGTCGGCGTTGAGCAGGCTGGGCGTGATTCGCATGAGGTCGAGGGTATCGCTCATTGCCGCTGCAAAATTGCCAGGTACATTGCGTCGGTCCCGTCTAGGTTCGGCCACCAGCGATGTTCGGCCACCAGCTTCACCTCAGAGCGTTCGGCACCGATCGCGGCGACCACTTCGGACGTTTCGGCAAGCACCGGCGAACAGGTGGCGTAACCGACGACTCCACCAGGGCGCACTAGTTCTAGCGATCGGCGAAGCAGCGCCTTTTGCAGGACAACCAGTTCGGTGATGTCGCTGGGTTTACGTCGCCACCTGGCTTCTGGTCGGCGGCGTAGTGCGCCCAAACCAGTGCACGGCGCGTCCAGCAAGACGCGATCGAACGACTCGTCTTCCCACGGCCCTTCTCGCCCATCAAACACCGTCACCTCGACGTTTCGCAGTGCGCGCACGGACTTGGCGACAAGTTCGGCCCGGTGTGGTTGGACCTCGTTGGCCACCAAGGTGGCCCCACGCTCGGCCGCGAATGCTCCCAACAGGGCGGCTTTTCCGCCCGGACCGGCGGCCTGGTCGAGCCAGTTCGTATCGAAACCGGAAATCTCGAAGTTGGCAAGTTCGAGCGCCACCAGTTGCGAACCTTCGTCTTGCACGCCGGCGCGACCATCTCGAACCGCCGCTATCCGGCCTGGGTCGCCGCCTTCGAGAATTCGGGCGTAAGGGCTCAACTTGCCCGGCTCCCCGGGTAGTTCCTCGGCCGCAATTAGGCCCGGGCGCGCCACCAGCGTCACTTGCGCCGGCTCGTTGTTCGCCGCCAACAGCGACTCGATCTGATCGGGCCCGATCGCCTTTTCGAGTTCGTTAACTACCCAACGTGGGTGGGAGTACCGCAAGGCCAACTCGTCGTGACGGTCGAGCCCAACTGAAAGCTCGTTCAGCCAGGTTGGCAGGTCTTTTGCCGCGATTTTTCGCAAGATGGCATTAGTGAATCCGACCGGTCGATGCCCGAGGCGTTTGCGAACTAACCGAACTGTCGTGTCTACCGCGGCGTGTGCCGGAACCCGCATCGCCAAGAGTTGATGGGCGCCCAGCCGGAGCGCGTCGCGAACTGCTGGCGCGACTTTGCTGGTGGCGATTGAGTCGATGATGGCGTCATAGGTGCCTTGACGCCGGATCGTGTTGTGGGTCAGTTCGGTGGCCAGCGCGGCGTCACGGACGGACAAGCCAGTGAGCATCGTCGGCAACAGCAGGTTTACGTAGGCATCACGCTCTCGGACGGCCACCATGACTTCATAGGCGATCTCGCGCGGGTCGCTCATCGGAAAATCACCTGGGTCGCGCCGCCAAGACCGCGGCCCCAGTCGGCGGCCAACATTAGTTTCTTGGCCGGCGGCTGCACTTGGGTTAGCACCACGTCGGTCGTGGCGGTGCCGACTCGCACTTCGCGTTTGCTGATTGATACCTCACCTGCGGCCAGGGTGTCGTCCGTTGTCGGTCGAACCGGGCCGATCTTGATCCGCTGTTCGCCCAGTTCGGTCCACGCCCCCGGAGCGGGCGTGCAGCCGCGAATCTGCCGATCGATCGCGAACGCCGGGGTGTTCCAGTCGATCCGGCCGTCCTCGGTTCCTAGTTTCTCGGCGTAACTGACCGCATCCTCGGACTGCGTTACCGCCCCAATGTCGCCGTCCTCGATGTGGTCGACCACATCGACCACCAAGGGAGCGCCGAGCTCAGAAAGACGGTCGAGCAGGATGCCGGCGGTGTCGTCCTCGCCGATTCGTTCTGTGATTGTGCCCAGCACCGGGCCGGCATCTAAGGCCTCGACGAGGCTGAAAACGGTCGCGCCGGTGATCTCGTCGCCGGCCATGATTGACCGTTGCACCGGCGCTGCGCCACGCCACGCCGGCAGCACCGAGTAGTGCAAGTTGATCCAGCCAAATTCCAGCGCGTCCAGCGCGTCTCGGCGCAAAAGGGCACCGTAGGCAACGATCACGCCCAACCGGGCGCCGAGAGTTTCCAGTCGGGCCAAGAACTCCCGGTCCGATGCCGAGGCTGGTTTCAGCACCTCGATACCGTGTGCCGCCGCTGCGAGCGCGACTGGGGAGGGCTGCAGGCTCCGGCCGCGCCCTGCCCTGGCGTCGGGCCTGGTAATGACGGCCACCACCTCGTGCCGACTGGCGACCAAGGCTTCGAGGGTGGGCACAGCGGTGGCCGGGGTGCCAGCGAACACGATCTTCACCCAGTGAGTCTAAAGTGCCCGCTCAGAACGTCGGCGGGTCGATCTGAATCCGCACTGCTGGCATCTTGGCGGCGCTGCGCTCAGCGGCAAGTTCCTTGAGCGCCGTGGCCAAGTTTGCTCCTTCTCGGCGTGGCACCCGCAAAATCATTCGCTCTCGGCCATCGCCGCTTGGTACCGGCCCGAGCACATCTACGAAATCAGGCCAGGCGCGTTGGCAAAGTGAGGCGATTACCTCGCCGGGGCCGTCAACCGCGGCCAAGCGGCCGACCGGCGGCAGATGCGTCTCGGCTCGCATCGCCAACTCCCGGACGGCCACGCCAACGGGATCGGCGCGTACCAGTCCTTGAAGTTGGCCCGAATCGCCCACTGCAATTGCCGGTGCGCCGAACTTGGCTAGCGCAAGGGCGTTGAACCACCGTCGATAGGACTCTTCGACCACCCGAACATCATCGCGCCCCAGCATCAGCCAAGTGTCAAGCAAGATCACTGCCGCATAGCCGTGCGCGACTTTCGGCTCTGCGCCCGGCGTGGCCAAGACGAGTAAGTCGTCTGTTGGGTCAACCTCGTTGAGCACTTCACTACCGCCAGAAGTAATGACAGTCCGGTCGGCAAAGGCCGCGGCGAACTCCTCAGCTGTGCGCAGTTGGCCAATCACTGGTGCGCGCAGCGTACTGCCCTGGCATTGGCTGCAACGCCAGTTAGTGGTTGCTACCGCACACCACCGGCACACCAACGGCGCGTTCGCTCGAACCTGAATTAGTGGGCCTTCGCACTGTTCACATTTGGTTGGTGCGCGACAGTCATTGCATGCCAGCGCCGAGCGATAGCCGCGCCGCGGCACCTGAATCAGCACCGGACCGACCGTGTTTCGAATTGTGGCGAAGACCGCCGGCGGCAGCCGCACTGGGGCGTTGCCGTGTTCGGTGCCGTCGGTGAGTTCGATCAGCGGCCACTCGCGCCGTCTACTTTGCTGGTCGGCAACGATCTCTTCACACCACGAGTTGTCCACCAGAGACTGGGCTTCTGGGGTTCTGGCGTAACCGGCGATGAGCACTGCAGCGTCGACTTGCGCGGCCCGGATGAGCAGGACTTCGCGCGTGTGCGGATATGGCGCTCGTGGTTCGGCGTAAAGGTCATCGCCGTCGTCGAAGATCGCGACCAAGCCAAGGTTTTCTACTGGCGCGTAGGCCGCCGCCCGAGTGCCTAGCACCACGCGGACTTCGCCGCGGGCGACCTGAATGAACTTTCGGTATCGTGCCGCGGGCTTGTCTGCGGAGGTCAAGGTGACGTGGACACCCGGGCCGAATGCTTCGGTGAAGACCGCGTCCCACGTAGCCAAATCTCGCGCATCGGGTACGCAAACGATCGCCCCGCGACCTGCTCGCACTACCGCGCTTACCGCCTCGGCCACGGCCCGCTCGGGTTCGTGACGCGGCAGCGAATTGAACACCACTCGCGGGGACTGGCCCTCGGCCAATTGGTCAATGAATCTGGCCCCGTTTAGGTAGACGTGCCACAACGAAGAACCGATGGCAGGCGCATCGACCGATTCGGTCGCTTTGGGACGTGCCTCCGCTTGGGCATTACGCGGCGGAATCGCGAGCCTCAACACGTCGGCGACATTCCCGGCGTAACGATCGGCTACGGCCCGGCAAAGAGCCGCAACCTCGGCGCTGAGTACCGGCTCGCTCGAAACCACCTTCGCGAGTTTTGCGAGTTTTCCCTGGTGCTGGGACTGGTCGGTCAACTCGAGCACGAAGCCGTCAACTAGTCGGCCGGCGAAGCGCACTTTCACCCGGGCACCTGGTCCGACCGCACCTACTTGATCGTCTGGAATCAAGTAGTCAAACGGTCGGTCCAGATGCGAGAGTGGCAGGTCGACCAGGACCCTGGCGACCTGTTCGGTCAAGGTCTAATTCAGACGCCGGCGGCGGTGCGCAGCGCGTCTGCCCGATCGGTGTTTTCCCACGGCAGTCCCGGACGGCCAAAGTGGCCGTAGGCCGCGGTCTCGGCGTAGATCGGGCGCAGCAAGTCCAAATCGCGCACGATCGCGGCCGGGCGAAGGTCAAACACTTCCAGGACGGCTTGGCGGATAGTCTCGACCGGAACGGTTTCGGTGCCGTAGGTATCGACGTAGAAACCGACCGGACGCGCCACACCAATCGCATAAGCGACCTGAACTTCGGCCTTGGTGGCCAACTTGGCCGCGACGATGTTCTTGGCGACCCAACGCATCGCGTAGGCGGCCGAGCGGTCAACCTTGCTCGGATCCTTGCCGCTGAACGCACCGCCGCCGTGACGGGCGTAACCGCCGTAGGTGTCAACGATGATCTTGCGGCCGGTCAGGCCCGCGTCGCCCATCGGACCACCGATGACGAACTTGCCGGTGGGGTTGATGTGGGACTTGTAGTCCGAGGAGTCGATGTCGTACTGGTCGAGCACCGCGTCGATCACATGCTTCTTCAGATCTTGCGGAAGCTGGTTCTCCAAGTCGACGCCCTCTTCGTGCTGCGTCGAAATAACGATCGCCTCAACCCGAACCGGACGATCGTTGTCGTCGTATTCGATCGTGACTTGCGTTTTGCCGTCGGGACGCAGGTAAGGCAACGTGCCGTCCTTGCGGACTTTGGTCAACTGCTCGGAGAGACGGTGCGCGATGGTGATCGGCAGCGGCATGAGTTCTGGAGTCTCATCGCAGGCGAAGCCGAACATCAGACCCTGGTCGCCAGCGCCTTGGGAGTCCAGCGCGTCGGTAGCGCCACCAACGCGGGCTTCTTCGGCGCGGTCGACGCCCTGAGCGATGTCTGGCGACTGCGCATCCAAGGTCACCTGGACGGCGCAGGACTCACCATCAAAACCCTTCGTGGACGAGTCGTAGCCGATTTCGAGCACCCGGTCGCGGGCGATCCGGGCGATATCAACATAGGCCTCAGTCGTAACTTCGCCACCGACGAGCACCATGCCGGTGGTCACGAACGTTTCAGCAGCGACACGGCTCTTTGGGTCTTGGGCCAACAACGCATCAAGGATGCTGTCGCTGATCTGGTCGGCGATCTTGTCCGGGTGACCTTCGGTTACGGACTCGGAGGTGAAAAGACGGCTCACAGGGTACCTCTCAGGGAATTTAAAACGTCGTACTGACTTTAGTCTCGCGGTGGTCAAAAACCGGTATTGGCGTCCAATAGATGGAATGTCATTCCATTATTTGGACAACAGCATCTAGGATTGCTTGCGCTATCACCGATTTCTCGGCGCGAGATACCGGTTGCTCCGAGCCATCTCGGCCCAGAATCGTTACTTCGTTGTCGGAGCGGCCAAACACTTGCTCGTTGCCAACATCGTTGACGACCAGCAGATCACAACCCTTGCGCTGGAGCTTTTGGCGAGCGTGTTCTAGCACCGAACCATTTTCGTCACCGGTTTCGGCGGCGAAGCCAACAATCACTTGGCGTCGACCGTCGCGCCATTGCACGAGTTCGACCAAAATGTCAGGATTCTCGATCAGTTCGATCGTTGGGGCCACGCCGTCAGCGCGCTTCTTCATTTTCGAATCAGCGACCGAAACGGGGCGAAAATCAGCAGGCGCGGCGGCCATAATGACCGTGTCCGCGTCTGTTGCGGCGGCCAAAACTGCCTCACGTAGTTCAGCCGTGGTGACTACCGGGACAACGTCAATTCCGCCTTGCAGTTCCAGCGCCACGTTCGCAGCAACCAAGGTGACCTTGGCGCCCCGGTCGCGGGCCGCTTTGGCAAGTGCGATCCCCTGCTTGCCCGAGGAGCGGTTTCCCAGGAACCTGACCGGGTCCAAAAACTCTCTCGT
>JAPXRA010000013.1:0-15191 GCA_033813795.1 Aeromicrobium sp.
ATGCATCACCGAACCGGCGCCGAGGAACATGTTCGCCTTGAAGAAGCCGTGGGTCAGCAGGTGGAAGATCGCGAACGCATAACCGGCCGGACCAAGACCCGCGGCCAGCATCATGTAGCCGATCTGACTCATCGTCGAACCGGCCAACACCTTCTTGATGTCGTCCTTGGTGGTACCGATCCAAGCGCCGACCAACAAAGTGACCAAACCGACCGCGATCACGAAAGAGCGCGCGGTGGGAGAAACGTCGAAGATGTCGTGCGAACGAACGATCAGGTAGACGCCGGCGGTGACCATGGTCGCGGCGTGGATAAGCGCCGACACTGGCGTCGGGCCTTCCATTGCGTCTAGCAGCCACGCCTGCAACGGGACTTGCGCCGATTTACCGCAAGCGCCCAGCAACAAGAGCAGGCCAAGCGCGGTGGCCACGTTGCCATTCACCGAGTGAATCTGGCTGTTGACCGCCGCGATCGAGCTCGTGCCGAACCAAGCGAACATAGTCATGATCGCCAGTGCCATGCCCAAGTCGCCGACGCGGTTGAGCACGAAGGCCTTCTTCGCCGCGGCTGCCGCAGACGGCTTGTGCTGCCAAAACCCGATCAGCAGGTAGGACGCCAAGCCGACGCCTTCCCAACCGAGGAAGAGCACGAGGTAGTCGCCGGCCAGCACCAAGGTAAGCATGGCGGCAATGAACAGGTTCAAGTAGGCGAAGAAGCGTCGGCGGCGCTCGTCGTGCGCCATGTAGCCGATCGAGTAAACGTGGATCAGCGTGCCGACTCCGGTAATCAGCAAGACGAACAGGCTCGACAAGGTATCGAAGGTGAAGGTGAAGTCCACCGAGAAAGTACCCGCGTCGATCCAATTACCGAGGTTCGCGGTGACTGAGCGGTCTCCGGCGTCGCGGCCCAGTAGTTCGAAGAACAGAACTAAGCCAAGGACGAAGGATGCGGCCGAACAGGCGGTGGCGATCAGGTGCCCGAACTTGTCGGACTCCTTGCCCCACATCAACAACAGTGCCGCACCGGCCAATGGGATGGCGATGAGCAGCCAAGACTGGTCTAACAACTCGACTCCTAGGCCTTCAGCAGGTTCGCTTCATCGACCGAAGCCGAGCGACGCGTGCGATAGATGGACACGATGATGGCCAGGCCGATAACGACCTCGGCTGCAGCCACGACCATGACGAAGAAGGCCGCAACCTGACCGTCAAGGCTTCCGTGCTGCTTTGCGAACGAGACGAACGCCAAGTTGGTGGCGTTCAGCATTAGTTCGACGCACATGAACACAACGATTGCGTTGCGACGTACCAGTACGCCGACCGCTCCGATCGAGAACAACAGCATCGACAAGGTCAGATATGCGCTCATGCTTCCTCCTGACCTTCGTTCGAAGGTTGTTCGGGCTCGCTGCCTTCAATTTCTTTGAGCACTTCTTGAACTTCGTGCGTGTCGCGGCGCTCGTCTTGATGCCGCGAACGCAGGCTCTCGGAGATCGAATCTTCAGCGATCGAACCGTCAGGCAGCAAAGCTGGCGTGTCGACTGCGTTGTGTCGAGCGAACACGCCCGGGGTAGGTGCGTTGCCTGGGTGACGCCCACTTTCGGCGTAGTCACGCATCCGCTGCTCTTGCAGTTCATGCTGGGTCGCCGGCTTTACCAAGAGTTCGCGGTGCGCCAACACCATCGCGCCGAGCACGGCAACGATCATTAGCGCGGCGGTGAACTGGAACGCGACCACATAGTTGCCAAACAGCAGTTCGGCCAGGTGATAGACGTTTCCGTGTTCTTGGGCAAAGCCCAAACCAACGACGCTCGAAGATACGGCTTGCCCAACTGCGAGTGAAAGCACCGCGGCGAACAAGATCCCTACGATCAGCGCCGCGACCCGTTGTCCCTTGATCGTCTCGACGACCGAGTCCGAAGTATCAACTCCGACCAGCATCAGCACGAACAGGAACAACATCATGATCGCACCGGTGTAGACGATGATCTGCACCGCGAACAAGAACGGAGCGCCCTGGGCGGCATAAAGCATCGCCAAGCAGATCATTACGACTGCTAGGCAGAGCGCTGAATGCACGGCCTTGCGGGCCAGCACCAGGCCAAGCGCGGCCACAACCATGACCGGCGCGAGAATCCAAAAGGCGGTCACTACTTCTCCCCCTCTGCCTGGCCGGCTGAAACCTCTACGATCGGCAGCGTCTTGCCGCGGTAGTAATCGCGGTGATCGTCGCTGATCAACATTTCATGTGGCGGTTCGGTCATACCTGGCAGCAGCGGCGCCAACAGGTCGGACTTTTCGTAGATCAAGTCTGCGCGGTTGTTGTCGGCCAACTCGTACTCATTGGTCATGGTCAACGCCCGGGTCGGGCACGCCTCGATGCAAAGACCACACAAGATGCAACGTAGGTAGTTGATTTGGTAGACCCGCCCGTAACGCTCACCGGGACTGAACCGCTCGTCTTCGGTGTTTTGCGCACCTTCGACATAGATGGCGTCGGCCGGGCAGGCCCAAGCGCAAAGCTCACAGCCAACACACTTTTCCAGCCCGTCGGGCCACCGGTTGAGTTGGTGACGGCCGTGGAATCTAGGCGCGGTCGGACCTTGAGTGGTGCGCTTCTTGCCGTCCATGAAGGGGTACTTCTCGGTGACGGGCTTTTTGAACATCGTCCGGAAGGTCACGCCGAAGCCGGCGATCGGATCCCAGAGCGTTTCCTTGAGGGTGCTCATTTGTCACTCTCCTGCTTTGTCGTCTGGGCCGAGACTTGGTTTCGTTGACTCGGCAACGGCGGTACCGGGTAGCCGCCGGCGAACGCATCGAATTCTTGCGGCTCTTCGTCAGCGATCTCTGCCGGATCTTCCTTGACCGGCATCAGGAAGGTGACGATCAAGGCCACGCCGGCAATACCGGCGGCGATCAGCATCGCGGTCTGGTTGAGCATCCCTTCAACCTGCAGCTTGCGGATGAAAGCCAGCGCCACAATCCACGCCAGCGCGACCGGGATCAGCCACTTCCAGCCGAAGTGCATGAACTGGTCGTACCGCATCCGCGGAAGCGTGCCGCGCAACCAGATGTACAAGAAGATAAAGCCGAGCAACTTCATCACGAACCACAAGACCGGCCAGTAGCCCTCGTTAGCCCCCGGCCAGAACTGGGCGATACCGAACGGGGCGCGCCAACCGCCGAGGAACATCGTGGTGGCCAAGGCCGAAACGGTGACCATGTTGATGTATTCGGCCAAGAAGAACATGGCGAACTTGAAGGAGGAATACTCGGTGTGGAAGCCGCCGACCAGTTCACCTTCGGCTTCGGGAAGGTCGAACGGTGCGCGGTTGGTTTCGCCGACCATCGCGATCACGTAGATGATGAACGACGGCAGCAACGGAATGAAGAACCAAATGTCTTCTTGCGCGGCCACGATCTCCGAGGTGGACATCGAGCCGGCGTAAATGAAGACTGCCACCAGCGAAAGGCCCATCGCGACTTCGTAACTAATCACCTGGGCGCTGGAGCGCAAAGCGCCGAGTAGCGCGTAAATCGAGCCAGAGGACCAACCGGCCAAGACGATGCCGTAGACGCCGATTGAGGCGACAGCCAAGACGTAAAGCACCGCGACCGGCATATCGGTCAATTGCAGTGGCGTCTCGTGGCCGAAGAAGTTAACCACCGGGCCGAACGGGATAACCGCCCAGGCGATAAACGCCGGCACGACCGCCAGAATCGGGGCGATGTAGTAGACGACCTTGTCGGCGGCCTTGGGGAAAATCTCTTCCTTCAGGCCGAGTTTGACGCCGTCGGCAAGTGCCTGGATCAAACCGAACGGACCCCAGTGTTGCGGGCCGACGCGGTGCTGCATCCGGGCGACGATCTTTCGTTCGAACCAGATGTTGAACAAGGTGATCAACACGAGGAAGACGAAGATCAACAAGGACTTGACGGCTACGACCCAGACCGGATCGTTGCCGAACAATTCGTTCAGACTCATGCCTTACCTCCTGCGAGGGTGACCTTGCCGCCGTGGCTAACGCCGACCTGTGAACTCAACGAAAGGCCCGAGTTGCTGGGCACCCAGATGACTCCGTCGGGCAAGTCGGCGACGTCAGCGGTGAAACTGGCTGAACCGGCAGACCCGGTGATCTGGGCCAGAGAACCGGTCTCGATGCCAGCGGCCGAAAGAGTCGCAGCCGAAGCAAGCAGAACTGGTTCGCGGGCAGTTGCCAAGTAGGCGTCGGCACCGGCCTGGCCACGACCGTCGTCGATCAGTTGCTTCCAAGTCGAGACCACAACCTTGCTGGCCACGGGCTTGGCCGAGGACTGCTTGCGCGAGCGGAATGCGGCTCGCTTGGCATCCCAACCGCCAAGCTCACCCAGTTCGGCAGCGGCCTGTTCGGTGGTCTTGATCCCGATCGGACGGCCAAGTTCTTCAGCGATTCCGGCCAATACCCGCACATCTGGTAGGGCAGCCGAATCGACCAAAACCTTGCCGAATGAGCGCTGGCGGCCTTCCCAGTTGACGAAGGTGCCAGCTTTTTCCACCGGCGGCGCCACCGGCAACACGACGTCTGCCAGTTCAGTGACTTCGCTGCGGCGAACTTCCAAACTGACCACGAAGCCGACGGCGGCCAAAGCGGCGCGGGCCGCGGCCGGATCGGCCAAATCGGCCAGTTCGACACCGGCTAGCACGAGCGCACCGAGTTCACCGGCGGTGGCCGCGGCGATGATCGCATCGGCATCCAGACCAGCTTCGTCTGGCACCGATGGAACTGACCACGCGGCCGCGATGTCGGCCCGAGCCTCGGCGGTTGCGACCGGGCGACCACTTGGCAGCAGGGTCGGCAAACAACCAGCGTCAAGTGCGCTGCGGTCGCCTGCGCGCCGTGGGACCCAAGCGAACCGTGCGCCGGACTCCTCGGCCTTGGCCACCACTGTCGATAGTGCGCCAGCAACACTCGCTAGCCGCTCACCGGCCAAGATCACCGCGGTTGAGTCCAGTTCGAGTGCTGCCAAGGCGGCAGGCTCCTCACCCGGACGCGTGGCGATGAGTTCGCTGTTCATCTTGGTCAGGCCACGAGTCGTGTGGCTACTGATCGATACGACCTTGACGCCACGCTTTGTGGCCGCCTTGCGCAGTCGCAAGAAGAGCGTGCCAGCTTCGTCCTCTGGCTCCAAGCCGACCAAGACAACGGTCGAGGCCGACTCCAGATCGGTGTAGGTGACGTCGACGGGGGTGCCGGCGACCTTTGCGCCGAGGAAGTCAGTTTCTTCCTTCGACATCGGCCGCGAGCGGAAGTCGATGTTGTTCGTACCCAAGGAAACTCGGGCGAACTTGGCGTAGGCGTAGGCATCCTCGAGCGTGAGGCGCCCACCGGTCAGCACCGCCTTGCCAGCGGCGGCAGCCAGCCCGCGGGCCGCAGTAGCCAAGGCACCGGGCCACGAAGTTGGTTCCAGTTCGCCGGTCTGCGGATTGCGCACCAAGGGCACGGTGAGCCGGTCTTCTTGGCGAGACCAAGTGAAAGCGAATCGGTCCTTGTCGGTGATCCACTCTTCGTTCACCTGCGGATCGTCACCAGCAAGACGACGCATCACCTTGCCGCGTCGGTAGTCGACTCGGATCGCCGCGCCACAGGCGTCATGTTCGCCGATTGACGGAACACTCACTAGGTCAAATGGCCGCGACCGGAACCGGTAGTCCTCGCTGGTTAGCGCGCCAACCGGGCAAATCTGGATTGTGTTGCCGCTGAAGTACGAGCCAAACGGCACGTCTTGGGCGATGCCGATCTGCTGCTGCGCGCCACGTTCGAGCAAAGCGATGAACGGGTCGCCGGCGATTTCGGACTGGAAGCGGGTGCAGCGTTGACATAGGACGCAGCGTTCGCGGTCGAGCAAGACGTTCGCCGAAAGCGACAACGGCTTGGCGAACAGACGCTTGGTCTCGATGAACCGCGATTCGGCGTGACCATGGCTGAGCGACTGGTTCTGCAGTGGGCATTCGCCGCCCTTGTCACAAACCGGGCAATCGAGCGGGTGGTTGGCCAGCAAGAACTCCAAGATGCCCTCTTGCGCCTTGGCCGCTACCTCAGAGGTGACTTGAGTGCGCACGACCATGCCGGGCGCGACCTCGAGTGTGCAGGAGGCCTGCGGTTTTGGCATCGGCCGGCCGTTGCCGGCGTCTGGCACCTCGACCAAGCACTGACGGCAAGCGCCGACCGGCGCAAGCAGCGGGTGGTCACAAAATCGCGGCACTTCGGTGCCGATGACTTCGGCAGCGCGAATGACCAAAGTGCCTTTGGGGACACTGACTTCAACGTCGTCGATCGTCAGCGAAACCAAGTCGGCTGCGACGACTGCGGTCTTGTCCGGTTCGGTAACCGTCATGGTCAGACACCCTCCTTCGCGAACAGGGTGGAGGCAGCGGGCGGGAAAAGCTCCCAGCTCGGAGTGGTCATGGCGGCTTCGAACTCCTCACGGAAATGCTCAATCGCCGAAGTGATCGGGCTGGTGGCGCCGTCGCCGAGGGCGCAGAACGCGCGACCCAAAATGTTGTCGCACAGGTCCAGCAGCAGCTCAATGTCGCCTGGCTGGCCCTTGCCTTGGTCCATCCGGCGCAGGGTTTGCGCCAGCCACCAAGTGCCTTCGCGGCATGGGGTGCACTTGCCGCAGGACTCGTGCTTGTAGAACTCGGTCCAGCGCAGCACCGCCCGAACCACCGAGGTGGTTTGGTCGAAGATCTGCAGCGCGCGGGTACCTAGCATCGAACCGGCCGCGCCAACGGCCTCAAAATCGAGCGGGACATCTAGGTGTTCGGCAGTCAGCAGCGGCGTGGACGAACCACCGGGCGTCCAGAACTTGAGTTCCGAACCCGGCCGCATTCCGCCGCCAAGTTCGAGCAGTTCGCGCAAGGTGATGCCGAACGGTGCCTCGTACTGGCCCGGCTTGGCCACGTGGCCAGACAGGCTGAAAATGCCGTGGCCGCGGGACTTTTCAGTGCCCATCGAACCGAACCAGTCGGCGCCGCCCAGGATGATTCCGGGGACCGAGGCGACCGACTCGACGTTGTTGACCACAGTCGGCGAAGCGTAAAGGCCAGCAACGGCTGGGAACGGCGGGCGTAAGCGCGGCTGACCTCGACGACCCTCAAGCGAGTCGAGCAGCGCGGTTTCTTCGCCACAGATGTAGGCGCCGGCGCCGGCGTGAATCACCAGATCCAGGTCGTAGCCGCTGCCGTGAATGTCCTTACCCAGGTGTCCGGCTTCGTAGGCCTCACGAACTGCCGCGCGCAGGCGCCGAATCACGTGCAGCACTTCGCCGCGCACGTAGATGAAGGCGTAGTTCGCCCGGATTGCGCGCGAGGCGATGATCACGCCCTCGACCAGCACGTGCGGATTAGCCATCATCAACGGGATGTCTTTACAAGTTCCCGGTTCGGACTCGTCGGCGTTGACCACCAAGTACTTCGGGTTCGGGTTGTCTTGCGGAATGAAGCCCCACTTCATGCCGGTGGGGAAGCCCGCGCCACCACGACCGCGCAAGCCCGAATCTTTGACCTCGTTGATGATCGCGTCTGGGTCCATCTTCAACGCTTTGGTCAAGGCCCGGTAGCCGCCACGTTCGGTGTATGCCGGCAACGTCCAGGCGCGCTCGTCGCCCCAGTTGGCCGAAAGAACCGGAGTCAGGGTGTCAGTCATCTGAGCCTCCAGTCGCATCCATTGCCGGTGCCGCCCAACCTTGCTCAGAAGCGATCTCTAGCCCAGCCAGCGAAGCGCCATTTGCGGCTGGGCCTTCGTCGACCAGACCGTCTTCGAAGCCGCCGATGACGCGTTCAGCCTCGCGCCAGGAGGTAATCGTTGCGCCGCGTGTGGACTGAACCTTTTCACCGGCGCGCAATGAGTCGACCACGTCGATCGCCGACTCGGGCGTCTGGTTGTCAAAGAACTCCCAGTTGACCATCATCACCGGCGCAAAGTCGCAGGCCGCGTTGCATTCGACCTTTTCGAGGGTGATCTTGCCGTCTTCACTGGTCTCGTCGTTGCCGACGTCCAAGTGTGCACAGAGACGGTCGAAGATCTCGTCGCCGCCCATCACCGCACACAGCGTGTTGGTGCACACGCCGACGTGGTGTTCACCCATAGGCCGACGCTTGTACATCGTGTAGAAGGTGGCCACGGCCGAAACTTCGGCTTCGGTCAAGTCAAGTTCGGCGGCGCACGCTTGGATTCCGGCCTGAGTGATGTGGCCCTGGGCCGACTGCACTAGGTGGAGCATCGGCAGCAATGCACTGCGCGCTTGCGGATAACGCTCGGCCAACTCATGCAGCTCGGCGAGCGTCTTTTCGTCCAACTTTTCAAGATCGGTCATCAGCGATCAACCCCTCCCATAACCGGGTCGATGGAGGCCACCGCGACGATGACATCCGAAAGCATCCCGCCTTCACTCATTACCGAGACGCCCTGCAGGTTGACGAAACTCGGCTCGCGGAAGTGCACCCGATAGGGGCGAGTTCCGCCATCGGAAACGGCGTGACAGGCGATCTCACCCTTGGGGGACTCGACCGCGAAGTAGCTTTGACCGGCCGGGACGCGGAAGCCCTCGGTGACGATCTTGAAGTGGTGAATCAACGCTTCCATCGATTCGCCCATGATGTGGCGGATGTGCTCAGGCGAGTTGCCTTGGCCGTCCTCGCCAATCGAAAGCTGCGCCGGCCAAGCGATCTTCTTGTCGGCGATCATCACCGGCTGTCCGGCGGTCGCCTCGAGTCGATCGATGCACTGCTCGACGATCCGCAACGACTGCCACATCTCGTCTTGGCGGATCATGAACCGGCCGTAGGCGTCCGGCTCATCACGGGTGACGACGTCGAAGTCGTACGTTTCGTAGTCCCAGTACGGCTGCGTCTTGCGCAGGTCCCAGTCCATGCCAGTCGAGCGCAGGATCGGGCCAGTGATGCCCAGCGCCATCACGCCGGGCAGATCGAGGCGGCCAATTCCCTTTAGTCGACCCTTGAAGATCGGGTTGGCGTTACAAAGCGCGGCGTACTCGGGCAGCCGTTGCTTGAGCAGCACCACTAGGTCGCGAAGTTCAGCGATTTCGCCGTCGGGCAGGTCTTGGGAGACGCCGCCGGGGCGGAAGTACGCGTGGTTCATCCGCAGACCGGTGATCCGTTCGAAGGCCTTGAGGATTTCTTCTCGGTCACGGAAGCCGCAGGTCATTACCGTCAATGCCCCGATTTCCATCCCGCCGGTCGCGATCGCGATCAGGTGGCTGGAGATCCGGTTCAACTCGAGCAGCAGCACCCGCAGCACCTTGGCGCGTTCGGTGATCTGATCTTCGATGCCGAGCAGGCGCTCGACCGCGCCGACGTACGCCGCTTCGGTGGCGAACGGGGCGACGTAGTCCATTCGGGTGCAGAAGGTCACGCCCTGAGTCCAGGTGCGGTACTCCATGTTCTTCTCGATGCCGGTGTGCAAGTAGCCGATGCCGGCGCGGGCATCGTGCACCTGTTCGCCGTCGATTTCGAGAATCAATCGCAGCACGCCGTGCGTTGACGGGTGCTGCGGGCCCATGTTGATGACCAGTCGGTCACCGTCGAGAGAGTCGGCCGAGATCGTGTCCCAGTCGCCGCCGGTGACGTTGAAGACCTGACCGGAGGTGGATTCGGTGGTGCCCGCGTAGGGGTCGGTGGTCACCATCAGGAGTAGCTCCTTCGGTTGTCCGGCGCCGGAATCGTGCCGCCCTTGAATTCGACGTCAATGCCGCCGAGCGGATAGTCCTTGCGCTGAGGGTGGCCCGGCCAGTCGTCGGGCATCAGGATGCGAGTAAGAGCGTGGTGTCCGTCGAAGATGACACCGAACATGTCGTACGTTTCGCGTTCGTGCCAGTCGGCGGTCGGGTAGATAGCGACCAGGCTGGGCACGTGTGGGTCTTCGTCGGGGCAAGTGACTTCCACCCGAATCCGACGGTTGTGGGTCATCGAGAGGAGGTGGTAGACCGCGTGAAGTTCGCGGCCCTTTTCTGCCGGATAGTGCACGCCACTGACTCCGCTGAGCATTTCGAACCGCAACTTTTCGGAGTCGCGCAAATGCTGGGCGGTTTGAGCGAGCAGTTCACGGCGGACATAGAAGGTGATTTCACCTCGGTCGATCACGACCTTCTCGATCGCGTCGGCTAGGCCTTCGCCGCTGCTGATCGCTTCGGCGACTTCGTCGTACCAACCGCCGAAGGGCGGCAGGGCGGCTGGCGGCAAGGTGACGGCGCGCTGCAGGCCACCAAAACCGCTGGTGTCGCCGGTGCCGTGGACACCGAATGCGCCTTCACGCACTTCAATTACTTCGAGTTCGCTGGCGCCATCGACGACGAGTTCTGAGGTGGGCTCGTTGGCGTCGTCTTGAGTCGTGCTCAACGCATGAGTCCCTTCTGTGCGGAAGTCGGAGCGGCCAGCAGCGCCTCGCGCTCCAGTTCAGCAACTTCAACCTCACGGTGCGCGCCGAACTTGGTGGCTTGGATTTGGTCGTGCAGCTTGAAGATCGCGTCGATCAACATTTCTGGCCGTGGCGGACAACCGGGCAGGTACATGTCAACCGGCACGACGTGATCGACACCTTGGACGATCGCGTAGTTGTTGAACATGCCGCCCGAACTTGCGCACACGCCCATCGCCAGTACCCACTTGGGGCCAGGCATTTGGTCGTAAATCTGGCGAAGCACCGGAGCCATCTTTTGGCTGACCCGGCCAGCGACGATCATCAGATCGGCTTGGCGAGGCGAGGGCCGGAATACTTCTTGACCCCAACGCGAGGAGTCATAGCGCGGTGCGCCGAAGGTCATCATTTCGATGGCGCAGCAGGCCAAGCCGAATGTGGCCGGCCAAAAAGATGCTTTACGGAAATAGTTGGCCAAGCCCTCGACACTCGAGAGCAGGACGCCACTGGGGAGTTTTTCTTCGAGTCCCATCAGGTCCAGTCCATTCCACCGCGACGCCATTCATAGACGTACGCAATCGTGATGTTGAGCAAGAAGAGCATGACCGCGAAGAACGCGAACCAGCTCAGTTCGTCGAAGGCAACTGCGAACGGGTACAAGAACACGATCTCGATGTCGAAAATGATGAACATCATTGCCGTGAAGAAGTACTTGATCGAGATGCGGCCGCCGCCTTCTGGCAGGGGGCTTGGTTCGATGCCGGACTCGTACCGGTCCATCTTGGCGCGGTTGTACCGCGACGGGCCGGTAAACGGCGCGATTCCAACGCTGAACAGCGCGAACGCAAACGCGATCGCGCCTAGAACCAAAATCGGGATGTACTCGTTCACGGCACCTCCAGCCATCCGCCATCTAGCCTTGTGAAGACTTTCACAGACTCATACCGTCCTCACTGTATGACCCTGCCTGATGACTATGCGAGTAAGGCAACACTAAGTGCAGCGCGAGTTTTCCGACATTTGGACGATCGGCGAAATCGCTGTGCTTCAGGGCCGTTCGGCACGGTGCAGCGCTACCACGCCGCCACTTAGGTTCTGCCAAGTGACCGGACCCCAGCCGGCCTCGGCCATCCGGATTGCAAGGCCGCGTTGATCGGGCCACGAACGGATCGATTCGGCTAAGTAGACATAGGACTCCGGGTTCGACGAAGACTTCTTCGCGATCGCCGGAAGGGCCCGCATTAGGTAGTTCGAATAAATTGTTTCGAACGGACTCCACGTTGGAGTGCTGAATTCGCACACCACGATCCTTCCCCCTGGTCGGGTCACGCGCAGCATTTCGCGCAGTCCCTGGAGCGGATCATGGATGTTTCGCAACCCAAATGAAATCGTTACCGCGTCAAAGGAGGCGTCAGCGAACGGCAAAGCCATTCCGTCACCGGCGGTGAAGTTCAGCCCCGGCAGTCGCTCTTTGCCGACTTCTAGCATCCCGATGGAGAAATCACACGGCACGACGAAGGCACCCGCATCGGCGAACGGCTCGCTCGAAGTGCCGGTTCCGGCCGCCAGATCAAGGATGCGTTCACCACGGCGCGGGTCGATGGCCTGAACGACTTTCTTTCGCCACCGTCGGTCTTGGCCCATCGACAGCACGTCGTTGGTGAAGTCGTATTTTTCGGCGACGGTGTCGAACATACGCGCCACGTCGCTTGGATCTTTGTCCAGACCTGCTCGGCTCATCTGCCCACCTTCTCACGCGTGTGCTTGGCACTAGCCAAGACCATTGTTCGATAGCGACCGTCGAGGTTACCGGCGCGAGAGTAGGGTGGTCAGTTGTGAGCACGCTGGCACCCGATGAGCGAACCGAAGCGCTAGTGGTGCGTACGCGCGAAGTCGCGGACCCCGGAGATCTGATCGAACTTCTGCCGCCGTCGGCGGACGCCTTGGCGTGGGTACATGGCGGCGACGGCCTAATCGGCTGGGGCTTGGCCGCGAGTTTTGAGCCCGATGGCGAGAACCGCTTCGATGACGCTGGCCTTTGGTGGGACGAGATCGTGGCGGCAGCGGTAGTTCGTGACGAAGTGAACTTGCCTGGCACCGGGTTGGTGGCTTTTGGCTCGTTCACCTTCGCCGCCGCAGCCGGCTCAACGATCGTCGTACCCGAAATCATCGTCGGCCGGCGCGAACAGACCTGCTGGGTCACCACGATCGGCCGAGCTCTAGAGACGACCGCGGCACTTACTCACACCAGACCGGTCGAACCGGTCGAAACAGAGTTTGTTGACTTGGCTTCGACGCGCCAGACCTGGGCCGAAACGGTGGAGGGCGCGATCGGGCGGATCGGGCGCGGCGAACTCGACAAAGTCGTGTTGGCTCGCGAAGTGGCGGCCAAGTTCGCCGAACCACTAGACATCCGCTCACCATTGTCGCGCTTGGCTTCGGCCTATCGCAGTTGTTGGACGTTTCACGTGGACGGGTTTTTTGGCTCGACGCCCGAAATGCTGGTGCGCCTAGACGGCGGACTGGTCACCTCGCGGGTGCTGGCTGGCACCATCCGACGAACCGGAGACGACGAACGCGATTTGGCCTTGGCGGCTTCGCTTGCGCGGTCCAGCAAGGACTTAGAAGAGCACGAATACGCGGTGCGCTCGGTTGCCGAAGCGCTCGCACCACACTGCAAAGCGATGAACGTGCCCGAGTCGCCGTTCGTGCTGCACCTGCCCAATGTGATGCACCTTGCGACCGATGTCACCGGCGTGCTGCGCGACGACTCGAACGCGCTTGCGCTGGTTGCCTCGCTTCACCCGTCAGCCGCAGTTGGCGGAACCCCCACCGCGGCAGCGGTCCGACTGATCGCCGAGATAGAGGACCTTGACCGCGGCCGCTATGCCGGACCGGTGGGCTGGATCAGTGCCACTGGTGACGGCGAGTGGGGCATCGGCTTGCGCTCAGCCCAACTGGCCGCAGACGGCCGCTCGGCCAAAATGTTCGCTGGCTGCGGCATTGTGGCCGACTCGAACTCCGCCGACGAACTGGCCGAGTCGGACGCCAAACTTATCCCGCTGCGCGACGCGCTCAGCTAACCGGTTGAAGGGCTGGCCAACGCGGATCTAGCCCGTCTCCGCTGGAGACCCCGGTGACCCGGCGTTTGATCCACGGGCCGAGGTACTCCTTGGCCCAGTGGGCGTTCTGCGCCAACTGTTCCTTAGCGGTCAGCACCGGCCGCGGCTGTACTTCCAACGGCTTCAGTTCGTGTTCGACCCCGAGACGGTCCAGCACGCTGATCGCCATCTGCTGGTGGCCAGCTGCTGACATATGCATCCGGTCAATGTCCCACATCAGCGGGTTGCGAAACTCGCGAATCCGCCAGTAGTCCACCAAAGTCGTGCCGTACTTGTCGACGATTTCTCGGACGTACTCGCAATACAGCGCGAACCGGCCGCGCACCATCGCATAGGTCTTCGACTCACCCGGGTCGAACGCGGTGAACATAACCACTTGAGCGCCACTATTACTGAGCTTGGCGATGGCTGCGTCGTATTCGCCCATCAGTGAATCTAGGTCGACTGCCGGGCGCATGATGTCGTTGGCGCCGGCGTAGATCGAAACTAAGTCCGGCTCGAGACTGATCGCGCGGTCAACCTGCTCGGCCAAAATCGCCCGGAGTTTACGGCCGCGAATCGCCAAATTCGCGTACGCGAGGCCGCCGCCTTGCGCTTGGTTGAGACCGTGAGCGAACCGGTCGGCCCAACCGCGCACGCCGTTGGGCAGGCTCGGGTCTGGGTCGCCGACGCCTTCGGTGAAAGAGTCGCCGAGTGCCACGTACCGCGCGTAATTCATTTAGCCGAGGCTACTTGCGGCCCAAAGCGGCGCCACCGCCGGGCTACTTGCGCCGCGGCAGCGCGTTGGTCGCGTCGTGCAGCACCGAAAGCAACTGCGCGAACCGGTTCTCGTCGATTGGTTTTCGCGCGAAGGTGGTCAACAACAGCGGCGGTTTGACCCGCTGCTTGGTGATTGCCTTGGGGTAGGTGAACTCGCGCAAACCGTCCGCGCCGTGAATCCGGCCGAAGCCCGAATCGCCGACGCCACCAAAAGGAAGAGCCGGAACCGCAGCAAACGCGATCACCGAGTTCACCGAAGTCATGCCGGAACGAACTTGCGCGGCCACGGCCATCGCGTTCTTCTTGCCGAACACCGCCCCGGCAAGCCCGTACTTGGTGGCGTTGGTCAGCCGGACTGCCTCGTTCATGTTCTTGACCGGGTTGACCACCAGAGTCGGACCGAAGGTTTCCTCTTGGATGGCCAAGGAGTCTTCGGGCACGTTGGTGATGATCGTGGGTTGCACAAACCGATCACCAACTGCGTCGGTACCGCCGAGGACCACGTTTCCGCCGCGGTCGACGGCGTCTTGGATGTGGCTGCGAATGATGTCGAGTTGTTTTGGCATCGTGGCCGGGCCGTAGGAGCCACCGTCGTCGTAGCCGGGTCGGATTGAGCGCGCTTGTTCCAGCAATTCGGCCACGAAGGGATGGAACACCGCCTCGTGCACGTAAACGCGTTCGGTGCCGATGCAGGTTTGACCGGCGTTCGACATCGAGCACCACAGCGCGGCCTCGGCCGCGGCGGCCAAGTCGGCGTCCTGATCGACAATCAGCGAGTCTTTGCCGCCGGCCTCGATCACAACCGGGGTCAGGGTTTCGGCGCAGGCGGCCATCACCCGCTTGCCGGTGGCGGTCGAGCCGGTGAACGCCACCTTGTTCACCGCTGCCGTACACAGC
>JAPXRA010000014.1:0-15069 GCA_033813795.1 Aeromicrobium sp.
GTACAACTCGGCCGGGTCTTTACGCGGCGGCAGCGGTTCGCGGCGCGAAATCGACTCGGGTTCTTCGCGGGCAAAAGTGTCGACGATCGAACGCACCAGCAGCAGTGCGTGTTCGTCGTCCTCGGCTAGGTGATCGACGACGCCCGACGTACGAGCGTGGACATCGCCGCCGCCCAGTTCCTCGGCAGTGACGATTTCGCCGGTCGCGGCCTGCACCAATGGCGGGCCACCGAGGAAGATGGTGCCTTGGTCACGCACGATGATCGACTCGTCGCTCATCGCCGGCACATAGGCGCCGCCGGCAGTGCACGAACCCATCACGGCTGCGATCTGCGGGATTGCCCGCGCTGACATGTTCGCTTGGTTGAAGAAGATCCGGCCGAAGTGCTCGCGGTCTGGGAATACCTCGTCTTGCATTGGCAAAAACGCTCCGCCAGAGTCCACCAGATAGATGCACGGTAGTCGGTTTTCGCTGGCGATCGCTTGGGCGCGCAGATGCTTCTTGACCGTCATCGGATAGTAGGTACCGCCCTTGACCGTCGCATCGTTCGCCACGATCACGCAGTCGCGGCCGCTAACTTGTCCGATGCCGGTGATGATGCCCGCGCTCGGCACGGCGAACGGGTCTTCGCCGTAGAGCCCGTACCCGGCCAAGGCGCCGATCTCCAGGAACGGCGAACCGGGGTCGAGCAAGCGATCTACCCGGTCTCTCGGGAGTAGTTTGCCGCGATCTAGATGTCGTTGTCTGGCCGAGGCCGAACCGCCTCGGTGGGCGCTGGCAGTGCGCTCGCGCAGTTCTGCCACTAAAGCTCGCATGTCCACGACACTCAGGTTAACACTCGCTAACCTTTTGGGTTAACCTTGGCAAGTGAGCACCCGGCGAGAACAACTGCTTTCGACTGCCGCGCAGTTATTCGCCGAACGCGGGTTCCATGGGGTTACCGTTAACGAGATCGGTGAGGCCTGCGGCATTTCTGGGCCCGCCCTTTACAAGCACTTCGCCAGTAAAGACGACCTGTTGGCGCAGTCACTCACTTCAATCAGCCAACAACTCTTAAGCGAAGGGCGCAGCCGAAGCGCGGAGGCCACCAGCCCTGCTGCAGCGCTCGACGCACTGATCACTTGGCACGTCGAGTTTGCCTTGACGCACCCGGCGCTGATCGTGATCCAAGACCGAGAATGGTCCAACTTGACCGCCAAAGTCCAGCAGGAAGTCCGCGAAATTCAGTTGGCCTACATCGACATTTGGGTCGGCACCCTGCGCGAACTTCGGCCCGAACTCGACTCGACCACTAGTCGCGCGGCCGTGCAAGCTGCGTTCGGTTTGATCAACTCGACTCCCCACTCAGCCCGAATCAGTTCGGCGAAGATGGCGGCGCTATTGAGTCAGATGGCGCGTTCGGCGCTGATTTGGCCCGAAAGCTGATCGTGGCGACCGCCACGCCCGCCATCATCACGGCCGCGCCAATCCACTCCACCGGGGTCGGCAGTTCGCCGAAGGCCCACCAGGCCGAGAAGATCCCGACCGGCGGCACCAGCAGGATGTACGGCACGACTTTCGCTGCCGGGTATTTCGCCATCAACCCGTTGAACAGGGTGTATCCGACCAGCGACGAGAGCACCACGGTGTAGGTGGTGCTGAGCCAGACTTCGGGCCCGAAATGACTGACTGCCTCCGCCATTTGGGCTGGCCCATCGATCAGAAGTGAGACCGCCAGACACGGCAACGGAACCACCAGCGCGGACCAGACCACCAGTGAGAGCCCAGATTCGACTCTCGCGCCGCGAGCGATCACATTGCCGATCGCCCAACTGAATGCAGCCCCGATCGTCACCAACAACGGCACCAATGCTGCGTTTGCCCCGAACCCCCAGCCGACCACGATCAGTCCAGTCGACCCGATCACCGTGCCGACAAGTTGCTGCTGGCTGGCTCGTTCTCCAAGCGCCGCCCAAGCGATCAAGATGGTGAACAGCACTTGGGCCTGCAAAACCAACGCGGCCAGCCCGGCCGGCATACCGATCGCCATGGCCAAATAAAGCAGGCCGAACTGGCCAAAACTCATGAAAAACCCGACCCCGATCACAACCCAGACTGAGGTTTTTGGCCGCGCGACGAAGAACACCAGCGGAAAGGCGACCAGAAAGAACCGCAGCGCCAAGAACAGAAACGGTGGCACGTCGGTGAGCCCGACCCCGATCGCGACGAAGTTACACCCCCAAATGACCGCGACCAGTACTGCGAGCAGGCTGTCGCGGCGGGTCATTCAACTGCCATCGGCAACGACATCACCGGCGGGACCGGTTCGCCCAAAGCAATCAGATCAAGCACCATCTGCTCGTGTGGGACGACCGGGTCAGGCAAGTCAGCAAACTCAAACCAGCCCATCTGCTCGGCCCGATCTGGCTCACGCAGAGACGGCTCGCCGAACCAACGAGTCACCTCAAAGAAGACATCTAGGCGCTGCTCGACTGGCGCTCCGCCTCGCTCGAAGCGATGCAGGGCGGTGACCGGGACCAGGTCGACCGGATCGATCGTCACCCCGGCTTCTTCAAAGGCTTCGCGCACTGCCGCCTCGTGCACCGATTCGCCAGCATCGACATGGCCGGCGATCACCGCCCAGTGACCGTCGCGATATCCGGTGCCGGCTCGCAAATGCAGCAGGACGTTGTTCTGGTTGCGCAAGATCACGTAGACCGCCGCCACCAGCAGCGTCCGCTCCTCAGCATGATCGTCCTCGCGGTAGCGGACCGGTTCGGTAGTCATGGACCAACTGTTACACGCCAGACTTTGTTGGACGCAGGGTCCGCCACGAAACGAAGGCTGCGGTGGCCGCCACGAAGATTGCGGCCCCGGCGGTGTACTGAACCCCCAAATCAAACGCCGCGGCAGCCGAATCGTAGATCCAACCTTGCACCGGCGTGGTGAACTCTTCGGCGAACGCCAGCGTGCTGCCCAAGGTTTCAAAAGCGTTCTGACTTTCACCGAACTTGGCTACCGCCGGAATAGTCAGATTCTGTCGGAAGGTGGCGGTCAGCACGCTGCCAAGGACAGCCGTGCCCAAGACCGAACCGATCTCGTATGCGGTCTCGGAAATAGCTGAGGCGGCACCGGCCTTTTGCGGCGGCACACTGGACAAGACCAGATCGTTGGTGATGGTTTCGGCCAAGCCGATGCCAAGGCCGAGCACGGTGAAGGCGATTGCCACCGAAGCGACCGTTGGATGACCGGTGAACGCGGCCATCGCGTAGCCCAGGGCCGAGAGCATGAAACTCGCGGGCACCAAGACGTGCACCCGAACCTTTTCAACTAGGCGAACTGCGACGAACCCGGCCACCATGGTGGTCAGCAGACCAGGCACCAATACCAGCGCCGACTCAAGCGGGGAAAGGCCAATCACCAATTGCAGCAGTTGCGCGCCAAAGTACAAGAATCCGGCCAGACCCATCAGGCTCAACGCGTTGGCGATCAAGGCACCACTAAAGACTGGGTTCTTAAACAGGCTCAGGTCGAGCATCGGCGAAACGCTGGTCCGCTGACGCCGAACAAACACCCAGCCCGAACCAATACCCAGAGCCAGGCAGGCCCAAGCGAGGTCGTCCAGACCGTGACTGGCGATGTGTTTGATGGCGAACACCATTGGCACCATGGCGGTCAACGACAGCACAATCGACAGCGGGTCGAACCGACCGGGGTTGGGATCTCGCGATTCCGGGAGCGCCCAAAGGGCTGCTGGGATGAAAACGAGGATCACTGGAACGTTGATCAAGAAGACCGAACCCCACCAGAAATGCTCCAGTAGGTAGCCGCCGATGACCGGGCCGAGCACGGCACCGCCGGAGAACATTGCCGCCCAGGTTGCGATTGCCAGTCGCCGGTCGTGATCGTTGATGAAAATGTTGCGGATCAGCGACAGGGTCGAGGGCATCAAAGTCGCCCCGAAAAAGCCCAGTAGGGCACGCGCGAAAATCAGCATTTCAGCCGAGGTGCTAAAGGCCGCCAACGCAGAGGCGAAGCCAAACCCGATTGAGCCAATAACTAGAAGTCGACGCCGGCCAATGCGGTCGCCGAGGCTGCCCATTGAGATCAGCAGACCGGCCAACATCAGGGCGTAAATGTCTACGATCCACATGAGTTGGTTGCCCGTCGGGCGCAGCACTTGGCTGATTTCGGGCAGCGCGAAAGACAGCACGGTGTTGTCGACCGATACCAAGAGGACAGGCAACATGAGCACGCCGAGCGCGATCCATTCGCGCTGTCCGGCTCGGATTGGGGCAATTACACTCACCCGCCTACTGTACCGTCCAGACGGTACAGTTTCAAATCTTGTTCGGCTCCTTCCCGCGGGGTCACTAGGCTGTCTGCATGCCAGCGCAGCGAAGCACCCGTGATCGCCTATTGGATGCCTTCGAGCACCTACTAGTTGACGAGGGCAGTCGCGCGGCAACCTTGGATGCGGTCGCAGCCGCTGCTGGAGTATCAAAGGGCGGCCTGCTCTACCACTTCGGCAGCAAAGAAGCCCTCGTTGACGGCATGGTCGAACGGCTTCGCGAACAGGGCGCCGCCGATGTAGAACTAATGCGAACCGCAGACATCGGCCCGGTTGAGTACTACTTGCAAACGTCGGTCGCCTCGGGCAGCGATTTTGATCGGGCTCTCATCGCCGCCTCGCGGATTGCCCAGGAGAACACTCACCAGGCCGCCGATGTCTTGGCCGAAATCCGCGACTCCTGGTTTGCGGTGCTCAACGAGCACATCGCCGACGAGCCCTTGGCTCGCACGATTCAACTAATTGGCGACGGGCTCTACTACGACGACTTCTGCGGGATCAACAATCCGACTGCACTGGAGCATGTGCGTGAAGTTCTCGCGCGGCTAACCGCGCCGACCAAGTAACTAACTACTGCTGAACTAGCCGCTCAGGCCTTGCGCAGTTCAAGGAAGATCGACGGGCCAAAGTCGCTCTTAGCGAGCGGCTTTTGCAGCAACTTCTCGATCCCAACCATTAGTGAGGTCGGCAAGAACTTCTTGAGTGTTTGGCTGCGCAGGTTCGAGACGGAAAGCTTGCCCTGAAGCACCAGACCCGCATCTGCCAACTGGGCAACAACCGTGTCGATGTTGTGGTTGACGAAAGCGATCGCGTCGGGTTCGTCGGCGGCAACGGTGCGGATGCTGACCGGTTCCCTAGGGAGTTCGCGACCCGACTTCTTGAACGCGCGGCGGTTCTTGAAGTGGCCGTAGTTCGCCACCTCGATGATGGCGGTTCCGCCGGGCTTGAGTACCCGAGCGATTTCGGCGAACTCCTTGGTCGGCTCGGGGATGTGGTGCATCACCCGGACCATGGTGATCAAATCCAACTCGCCGTCGGCGAACTGCAGCGCATCGGCCTGCTGACGCGCCTTGATCACGTCGGTGCCGGCCAGGAACTTCTCGGCCGCATCGAGTTGCGTCTGGCTGGGCTCAGCCAAGGTGACCTGGTCGGCGTATTCACGCAGCAAGATCGCCAAGCGGCCAAAGCCGCCGCCGACGTCTGCTGCCTTGGCGAAATGACGACCGTTGAGCAGGCGCTTGATCGCCACCCGCTCGGCACCGTTTTCATAGTCGCGGTTGTTCCAGTAGGTGGTGTAGTCGTAACCACGGTCGTACTGGTCGGCAACCTTCTTGCTTGGCTTGTCGTCACTCACTGGGCAACCCTAACAATCGGCACTTCAATCCAAAAAACGGTCAGCGGCCGAAAGTGCGTGGGCCGAACTGCGGTTCGGTCTTTGACATTCCGGCCTTGCGGGCGATCTTGGTGTTCGCGGACTTAAACATCGCCGACTGCAGGCGACGTTCTAGGCGGAAAGCGCGGCGCACCGAGCCACGTCGGTTTTGGTTAAGCAGCAACTTGGACGCGGCAACCGAGTCCGGCGAGCGGGCAAGGAGTTGATCGACCAACTCCATCGCCGGTTTGGTCGGATCTTCAGCCACGCCCGAGGCGACGCCGTACTCGGCCGCCTGGGTGCCGGAGAATACTTCACCGGTCATCACCAGTCGCTTGGCCAAATCCGGGCCGACGAGTTCTACCAGCGGAACAGTGCCGCTCATATCGGGCACCAGGCCCCATTTGGCTTCGAGCACCGACCACTGACAGTCCGGCGTGGTGAATCGGAAGTCGGCGGCGAGGGCCAACTGAATGCCACCGCCGAAAACGTGGCCACGAGTGATCGCGATTACCGGCACGGAGAGTTCGCGCCAAGCCCAAAGCGGACTCTGGAAACGGTTCGTCCCCTTGAACAGGCTAGGTAGGAAGTAGCGGGCTACGCGCTTCTTGTCGGTCATCACCGCGCCGAAGTCCAGGCCGGCGCAAAAGGATGGGCCGCGGCCTTCGAGCAGCACGACCCGCACGTTCGGGTTCGCCTCGATTTCGGCGGCCGCCTTGGTCAACCCGTCGAGCAAGTCGAAGGTGATCCCGTTCAACTTGTCGGGTCGGTTCAGCCAAACGTGGGCGATCGGTCCGTCAATTTCGACTTCTACATGCTTCTCAGCCATAAGGACCAGCCTAGTTCGCCACCGCACCTGGCCGGCCAGCAGCGCCCGAACAAACCAGAATCTGGCTATTGCGCTGGCGACAAGTAGGCGAGTACGTTCAAAAGTTAATGACTGAAGCCGCACGTCAAACGGGGTAAAACCAAACTGAGGGGGCACAAGTTCATGGTCAACATCAAGCGTCTACCAGCACCGATCATCGAGTCGTACGAGTGGCAGTGGGAGGGCGCCTGCATGGGCGCCGATTCGGCTGTGTTCTTCTCGCCCGAAGCCGAACGGGGACGTCGCCGCCAGCGCCGCGAAGAAGCCGCCAAGGCAGTTTGTGCCGGTTGTCCAGTTCTGCAGCGTTGCCGCGAGCACGCGCTAACCGTCCATGAACCATATGGAGTCTGGGGCGGGCTGACTGAAGCCGAGCGGGCCGCCATCATCGCCGCACAGACTCCGGCCGCAAGTTAGCTTTTCAGCCTCTCCGCTCTGAGCGCGGCCCGATGGCGCGTAGTGCGCCGAGAATTGCGACGAGGTCGACTAGTTCTTGTAGCCATGCCCCGACTAGGGCTGGAAGGAAACCGAATGCCGCCACCAGCATCAGCGCAATGCTGATGATGATTCCCAGCCAGATACTTTGCAGGGCGATTCGGACCGTGTCCTTGCCGATCCGAACTGCCCGTGGCAGGCCAAGCAAACTGTCGTAACGGTTGACGATGTCGGCCGATTCGCTGGCCGCGGTGGCTCCGCGAGCACCCATCGCGAAACCGATATCGGCAGCGGCTAAAACAGGAGCGTCATTGAGTCCGTCGCCAACCATGATTAGCGGTCGCGGCTGAATTTCGCTGACGATTTGGACCTTTTCGCCCGGTCGACATTCGGCATGAACTTCGGGGATATCAAGACCGCGCGCGATCGGTTCGGCCGTGGCCGCGACATCTCCAGTGACCATCAGCATCCGTTCAACGCCCAAGTCGCGCAGTTCGGCCAAGGCTTGTTCGGCCTCTGCTCGCACTTGGTCGCGCATCACGATCGCACCGGCGAACGACTCATCGACGGCCACGTAAATCGCCAGCTCGCCGGGGTTCAGTTCTGCGCGGGCAAGGTCGGCGGCGAACTTCGCCAACCAAGTTGGCTTACCGACCCGGACGGTCACTTCTGCAGCTGGTGAACTCGCTGCGAAAGTCGCTTCCACCCCGTCAGTTGCGACCTCGCGCGCACTGCTGGCCTCCAGCAAGGCACAACCGTGTTCCTTCGCCGCGACAATCACCGCTTTGGCCAAAACGTGCGAGGAGTAGACCTCGGCCGAGGCCGCAAGTTGCAGCAGGTCCGCTTCGCTAAAGCCTTCGCTTGGCACGACTCGTTCGAGTTTGGGTCGCCCGCTGGTTATCGTTCCGGTCTTATCGAACGCGGCTGACTTCGTTCGGGCGAGTTGTTCGAGCGTGCCGCCGCCTTTGACGATCAAGCCGAACCTTGCTGCGCGGCTCATGCCACCTAGGAAAGCCACCGGTGCTGCGATCAGCAAGGGACAGGGCGTGGCCACCACCAGCACCTCGGCAAAACGCACCGGATCGCCACTGGCAAGCCAGGCGGCCGCGGCGATGAACAGCGACAGGACGGTGAACGGCACCGCGTAGCGGTCGGCTAGCCGCACCACCTTCGCCTTGGAGTCCGCGGCCTGCTCAACCAGACGGACGATCTGTTGATATTCGCTATCGGCCGCCGCGGCCTTGGCTCGCATCGAAACTGCGTTCGCGCCGTTTACCGCGCCACTGGAGACGCGTTCGCCACTGGCGCGTTCCACCGGCAGCGACTCACCGGTTAGGGAGGACTCGTCAAAGACTCCGCGTTCAGAGAGCAAGACCGCGTCGACCGGGACCAGTGCACCGGGGCGGACCAGTAGCCGGTCGCCAATACTGATTTCTTCGACCGGCACTTCTTTAGTGACTTCTTCGGCACCGGGTCCGGTTTCGTTCGTCAGAATCAAGGTCGCCGTCTGCGGGGCCTTCTTAAGAAGTGCGGTCAGTTCACGCTTTGACCGGTTCTCGGCATAGTCCTCAAGCGCCGCGCCGCCAGTCAGCATCAACACCACGACTAGTGCGGCCCACGGTTCGCCGACCAGGACGGCAGCGGTGATCGCGGTGACCGCGAGAATGTCTAGCCCGGCGTGGCCTTGGAGCAACTGACGAACCATGCCGACTGCTTCAGTGGCAGCAATAACCAGCGCATAACTGCCAACGAGCCAGGGCGCGGTGTCTCTTGCTGGCGTTGCCAATAGGACCAGGCCGATCGCGCCGACGACCAAGGTCGCGAACACCAAGGGGTAGCGCTTGACGGCAATCCGGGCGAGGTCCACTGTTCCACTCTGGCCCACGCCGCTAGCTTTTTAGTCTTTAGGTGCACCTTATCGGCGATTCACCTGTCGACGGGCGCGTGTTTGACCAAAGGGTCTAGCTCAACGACCAAACATCCTGGCGAAGAAACCACCTTGATTCGCCTTGGCCGCATCAAGTTCAGCCTGGCTGTGCTTGCCGTTGCACCACTGTCCCGGCGGAACATTCGCCTTCACCGAAGCGATGTGTTGCCCGCAACCGGCCCACGTCGTCTTGCCGCAAGTCCGGCAGGTAACTGCTCGACACATATTTTTGCTTCCTCTTGTTCTTGGTGGCGCTACCTAGGCGGGAGTGCCGGTAACCGCTCTTACTATACCCATGGGGGTATATAAATTGTCGAATCGCGGGCCCGGACAAAGCCGACACGCCTAGCCACAACCAAAACTGACGAGCCCCTAACGGAGAGTGACCCAAGTAGTTTGCGGTTTTTTTGCGAAGATTCCCCAATGACCTATCGGGTACGCCAAAAAGATCGAGCAAACGCGCCGACTCGGTCAATCGCGCCAAATCCCACCTAGCCCAAAGCGTGCGTTATCGGTGCCGGGTCATCGGGACTGGCCGCGGCAAAATCGCTCTACCTCGCCGGCGTGCCGTTCGACTGTTTCGAACAGGGCAGCGCGATCGGCGGAAACTGGCTCTTCGACAACCCGAACGGTCAATCGGCCTGTTACGAGACCCTCGAGATCAACACCTCGTGCCCGCGGATGGCCTACTCGGACTTCCCGATGCCCAAGCACTACCCGGCCTACGCCACCCACGCACAGGTTCACGAGTACTTCGAGCAATACGTGGACCACTTCGGATTTCGCGACAAGATCACCTTCAACACCACCGTCGAGCGGGTGACACCGGACCCGGACGGTGGTTGGCTAGTCACCACGAGCACCACCTCCGGTGAAGGTGAACCAAAGACCGAACACTACGACGCCGTCTTGGTGGCCAACGGTCACCACTGGGATCCCAAGTGGCCCGAACCGGCCTATCCCGGCGAGTTCGCCGGCCAGCAAATCCATGCGCACGACTACCGCGACTCCTCGATCCTGGTTGATCGTGACGTAGTGGTCGTCGGTGCTGGCAACTCAGCAATGGACATTTCGGTCGAGGCGTCCCACGTCGCTCGCAGTGCGACGATCTCGATCCGCCGTGGCCAATGGGTAATGAAGAAGCTCATCGCAGGCGTTGCGCTTGACCAGATCACCACACCGTCCTGGCTACCTTGGGCGGCTACCCGATTGCGGCTGCGTATCGGCGCCACGATCTCTGGAAGTCCGAAGAAATCCGGCCTGCCCACCCCGCCGCATGCGCCCGGTGAATCCCACCCAGTGCAGTCCCAAACAATCCGTGAGCGACTCGCCGCGGGCGCCATCGGGGTCAAGCCGGGAATCGACCACCTCGAGGCAGATCGGGTTGTGTTCACCGACGGAACCAGCGTGCCGGCAGACCTGATCGTTTGGGCAACCGGTTACAAAGTGACCTTCCCGTTCTTCGACGAGGACTTCCTCTCGGTTGAGCACAACAATCTGCCGCTTTGGCAGCGCGCCGTCCACCCCGACCATGAGGGCCTGTTCTTCATCGGTTTGTTACAGCCCGTGGGTGCGGTGATGCCGCTGGCCGAAGCGCAATGCAAACTCGTCACCGAACTGCTGGTCGGCACCCTCGCCCTGCCGCCAAAGGGTCAGATGCAGCGCGAAATGCAGATTGCACATCAGGCCTACCTGCACCGGTTCTACCAGTCGGACCGGCACACCATGGAAGTCGATTTCGATGGATTCTTGTGGAACATCGGACGCGAAATGAAACGGGGCCGCGAACGGGTCGCCGCCGTCAAAAGGGTGGACGCATGACCAACCCAGCTCAGTCGCCTAACCCTGGTTCTGCCCGCGTCGCTGCCGTCACCGGTGGCGCCCAAGGAATCGGCTTGGCGATCGCCAAAGACCTCTACCGGGCCGGCTACAGCGTGGCGATCGGCGACGTGAACGCCGAAGCCGCAACCCAGGCCGCCGAATCACTCGGTTCGCGCGCGGCCGGATTTGCGCTCGACGTATCAAAGAGCGAGTCGTTCGAGAAGTTCCTTGCCGATTCGGCGCAGCAGTTCGGCGAGGTTGACCTGCTGGTGAACAACGCCGGCGTGATGTGGGTTGGTCGCTTCGACGAGGAGCCGGAGCGGGCGCTTCGCTCGCAACTCGAGGTCAACTTGATGGGCACGATCCACGGCGTGAAGCTCGCCGCACCGCAGATGCGCAAGCGCGGTCGCGGTCAGATCATCAACATCGCCTCGGCTGCCTCGCTGCTAACCACGCCAGGTGAGGCCACCTACGCCGCCACCAAGCACGGCGTGTTCGGCTATCTCAAGGCCGTTCGCGAGGAACTCAAGTCCAGTGGCGTGATCATCAACGTAATCATGCCGGCGGTCGTCGACACCAAACTCGCCGTCGGCACCTCCACCGGAGTCGCGAAAATCCTGCAGCCCGAAGATGTCGCTGAAGCGGTGATGAGCGTCATCGGCCGCAAGAAGTTTGAGGTGACGATCCCGGGATACGTCGCCCCCCTGAACCGGTTCATCAACATTTTGCCGCGACCGATTCGTGAGTGGGCCTTCGCCAGCATGGTGCCCAACCAAGTCAAGGACACCGACGCTTCAGCCCGGGTTGAGTACGAGGCGCAGTTCAAGGCCGACAAGTAAGCCTCCTGGAAAAGGTTAAAAACAGAACTCCCGGACCTGTTTTGGTCCGGGAGTTCTGCATTTTTGGTTCAGCTTCAGCCAAAGAAATCAGCTTGGGTTAGCACCCGTCACGCCAATCGGGATTGCCTATCGCGCCGATTGGTTCGCCGTTTTGGTTTGGAGAATCCTCATAGGTAAAGCTAGACAGCCACGTTTCCAGCGCCACGTTTCCACCAGCATTCAGGCAGCGGTTCCCACCCATAGAAAAGCTGTAAATCTTGTTGGCCTTGCGCAACGGCTCGGCCCACGGCGACACGTCACCAACCAAATTGTTGTCTTGCAGGTGCAAGGCCCAGAGGTTGATCAGCTTTCCGAATGAAGTCGGCACGGTCGAGAGCTGGTTTCCGCTGAGCCCAAGAGCCGAAAGATTAGTCAGGTTTCCGATCTCGGCTGGCACGCTCGTTAGCCGGTTGTATCCCAGCTCAAGTTGCTCGAGTTTTTTGAGGTTTGAAATTGCCGAAGGCACGCTCGTCAACTGGTTTTCATGCAAAATCAAGCCGTAGAGGCCGGTCAGATTCCAAACCGACGAAGGCAAACTAGTCAGTCTGTTGTAGCTAAGTTCTAGGTGATCAAGTTTCTTCAGATTTCCGATTTCCGAAGGCACGCTGGCGAGATTGTTTCCATCCAACGACAAGGACTCGAGGTTGGTCAGGCCCCAAATAGAAGCCGGCAAGCTCGAAATCTGGTTGTCGCCTAGGTGAAGGGAATAAAGACCCTTCAATCCACCCAGCGAGGCCGGGACGCTGGTCAACTTGTTGTCAATTGCATACAAGTTTCCAAGTTTGCTGAGCTTCCCGATCTCAGTGGGCAAACTAGACAGTTTGTTGCCTGAAATATCTAGGTACGAGAGTTCAGTCAGGTTACCGATCTCAGCAGGAAGAATCGAAATCCCACTTTCGTCAAGATCCAACTGGGTGACTCGGCCGTCGTTGCAGACCACGCGCTCCCAGGCACAGTGATTCGTACCCGTCCATTTGGTGAACAATTCCGGGTGGTTGTCGTACTTGATTTTTAGGAGTGCGAGCCGGTCAACATCAGCCGGAGTCAACGTCTTAGTTGCAGCCGCAACCGGGCCTACCCAGAAGACCCCAACCTTGGTGAAGACGCCGAACGTGTAGGTCGTGTTTGCCTTCAAACCGGTCGCGGTGGCCGAGTTACCCGAAACAGGAACAGACGTGCCAGCAGTCACTGAACCAGGAGCCGTATTCCCAGCCAGCACCCGCACGGCCACTTCGGTAGAGTCGGCAGGTTTAGTAAACGAAACGCGCGCCGAAGTCATCGAGACATCCGACACCTTCAGATTTGAGGCAACTGCCGCTGGCCGATAGGTGATCGTGGTGGTAGCGGTCTTGCCTTTACTTACTACTACCGAGCTCTTGTCTGCTGTTGGCACGTAAAACGTTGAGCCGGACTTCACCGGTGACAGGCCCGGCTTCCAAGTTCCGGTCGCCGCGGTCTTTGTCACCGCCACCGAGGAAAGTGAGGCCGCCTTTGAAAAAACGAGGCGGGTTGACGACTTGGTCATCGCCACGTTCACGGCAACACCAGCTGGCCCAAGAATCGAGACTTTGAGTTTTCCGGTAGATGCCGCATGAACTGGCGAAACGCCAAACATCAGCAGAATTGAAATAATCGAGATGAGGAAAGCCCCCCGAGGCATAACTTTTTTCACGCCCAAGTTCTAGCAGGTCACGCCGGTCCCCGGCCAGTTACCGCGCCTTCAGCGACGAATCGTCGGCACACGCAGTGCCAATGAACCAGTTCATCAATATCTTGCCGGTCCCAATTCGCGAGCGCGCCTTCGATAGCGTGCTGCCAAACAAGCCTCGCGGCAGTACTTCGGTAAGACTTGTGTGTCATGTCGCAGGACATCGGTGACGTTTCTGTATCAGGACTTCGGTGACACTTTGGGCGGTCTTGGTGGTGACACTTCGGCGGCGAGGCTCGGGTGGTGGCTACCAATGAACCGATTGATCCCCGTGTCCGTCTCGCGATCGCCGACTGGCCTGATGATGCCCGCGTGGTGCGGTGTCGACGTTTTGTGCTGAGCACGGTATATCGCGCAAGTCGTTCTATGCGCTGCGTAAGCGTGCGGAGGTTGAGGGGCCGGCCGCGGTGCTCGAACCGAAGTCGCGTCGGCCGGTGTCGAGTCCGTCGAAGTTGACCGACGAGGTCAAGGCCGAGGCGGTGCGGGTCCGGGCGATGTTGGAGGCATCCGGGCTGGACCACGGGCCGATCAGCGTCCACGACCGGATGCGGTCGATGGGGCTCGATCCGGTGCCGTCGATCGCGTCGCTGGCGCGGATCTTCCGTCAAGCCGGCGTCGCGCGCCGCGAACCGCGCAAGAAGCCCCGCTCGGCGTGGCGGCGGTTCGTCTATCCGGCGCCGAACGCGTGCTGGCAACTCGACGCGACCGAATACGTGCTGACCGGCGGACGAAAATGCGTGATCTTCCAACTCGAGGACGACCACTCCCGCAAGGCGGTCGCCTCCCACGTCGCCGCAGGTGAGACCGTCGAGGCCGCGATCACGGTCTTCGACAAGGCCGTCGCCGCGCACGGGGTGCCGCAACGGCTGCTGACCGACAACGGACTCGCATTGAACCCATCACGACGCGGGATGATCGGACAACTCGTCGAGCACGTCAGCTCCCTCGGTGTCGAGCCGATCACCGGCAAGCCCTACAAACCCACCACCCAAGGCAAGAACGAACGCTTCCACCAGACCCTGTTCCGCTACCTCGACAAGCACCACCACCGCCCCCGCAACCGAAACCGAAACCCCCGATCCCGGCGCACCTGCCCTCCGACACCCAGATCCGACGCCTGTCCAGCAACGGCAGTTTCGGATTCCAGAAAGTCACCTACCTCATCGACGCCCACCGCGCATTCGAGCACGTCCTGGTCATCGCTGACGGCGACCAGATCACCGACACCAACGGCGAAATCCTCGCCGAACTCACCCGACCAGCCCCCGGAGTCACTTACGTCGGCAACGGCCGACCCCGCGGCCCACACCCCAAACACAACAAAACGTCACCGAAGTCCTGACACACCAAACGTCACCGAAGTCCTGATGCAGAACTGTCACCGGTCTCCTGAGACATCACATGACCTACGCCTAATCGGTCGTTCGAACTGGTTCAAGAAAGCAAGTTCTCACACAGAGCCAAGGCTGAACCGATCGCCATGTGCATGTCTAGGTACTGGTAAGTGCCTAACCGGCCGCCGAAGTGGACCGAATCCTCGCCCTTGGCGAGTTCGCGGTAGGCAAGGAGTTTTGAGCGGTCGGCAGCCGTGTTTACGGGGTAGTAGGGTTCATCTCCACGTTCGGCAAAACGAGAGAACTCCCGCATGATCACTGTCTTGTCACTCGGATAGCTCTCGGCTCGCTCTGGGTGGAAGTGCTTGAACTCGTGTATGCGGGTGAAAGGGACGTCA
>JAPXRA010000015.1:0-4672 GCA_033813795.1 Aeromicrobium sp.
GGGGGGGCGCCGCTTGGTTGTGCTGTTGGTCTAGCTTCGGCTAACGGTCAGCTCTTGGCGTCGCCGTCGAGCGCCGAACCCTGCTTGGGTGCGACCGGAGCGCTGCCGTCGAGTGCGGCCAATTGATCCTGGAAGTAGGTCTTCAAGCGGGAACGGTATTCACGCTCGTAGGCACGCAAGTGGTCGATCTCGGCCTGCAGTTCGTTGCGTTCGCGCTCGAGTCCCGAAATCGCTTCCTTGCGCTTGGATTCGGTTTCGAGATCGAGCTGTTCGGCGCGCTTGCGCGATTCGTATTGCAGCGTATCTGCGTCACGCTTGGCTTCGGCGGACACCTTGTCAGCGTCGACCCGAGCCTTGGCGAGAATGCCATCGGCTTCGCCCTTGGCCGCTTCCATCAACTGGTCGGCGTTGGACGAGGCGATCTCCAGCAAGCGAGCCGCTGCCGTGGAGGCCTCGGCGGTGGAGGTGACCTTGAGTTCGGTCGGCTGGGCCGGCTCGGGTGCCTTGACCGGCTCTGGAGTCTTGACCGGCTCTGGCTTCGGCGCTTCGACTGGCGTAGCAGGCGCGGCGGCCTTCGGCGCCTTCTGAGCGGCGCTGAGCGCCGATTCGAGTTCGGCTACTTTCGCCTTCAGTTCGGCGTTCTCATTAGCGAGCCGCTCGAACTCAACCTCGACCTCGTCAAGGAATTGCTCGACCTCGCCCATGTCGTAGCCGTCGCGCAAGCGCACGGCCGTGAACTGCTTGTCGCGAATGTCCTGGGGCGTGAGAGCCATCTGGTCACCTCTGCGTTTCGTTGAATACAGCTAGGGAAGTTTGTGAACCGTTGTTAACGGTACCGCTTCATCTTACGCATGCGCCACGCGAGCCGGTGGGCGAGTCGTCAACTAGACCTGAAAAATCAAAATGACAAGTGCTTGGGCCAGGACCAAACTCAGCAACAAAAGGATCGATGACAAGTCAAGCAATACCGCACCAAGACGCACCGGTGGAATAACCCGACGTAGTGCCCGAAGCGGCGGATCGGTGACGCTGAAGATGACTTCACACAAGACGGCAATGAACCCCTTGGGCCGCCAGCGACGCGCCAGCACCTGAATCCAGTCGATCACAAACCGTGCGATCACGATCAGAATTGCTAAGCCAAGGAGTTCACGCAAGATCACCCCGACTAATTCCACGTTGACTCAGCTCTGGTTGTAGAAGCCGCCGGCCGCGAGCGTGGCTTGGTCTTCGTCAGAGACCTGCACGCCCTCGGGGGACAGCAAGAAAACCTTCGCCGTGATTCGGTTGATCGAACCGTGCGCGGCAAACACCAAGCCGGCACCGAAGTCGACTAGGCGCTTGGCGTCGTCATCGCCGATGTCCGAAAGGTTCATGATTACTGGCACACCGTTGCGGAAGCTTTCGCCGATGGTGCGAGCATCGTTATACGTGCGTGGGGTCACCGTTTCGATCCGGGACAGGTCAGCGACCGTCACCGCCGCGGGACGCCGATCATCGATCGCGGTGACGACTTGTTCGGCACGGGGAGCGACGGCGCGAACCGGCGACGTCGTTCGAGGCTGTTCAGCTTCATAACCGAGATCGTCGTCGTATTCGTAGTCGGCCTGCTCAACCAGCCCGAGGAACTCGCCCATCTTGCGCATTCCGCCAGCCATATCCACGCTCCGTATCTTTCGAACTTGACTAAGTCGAGGTTACTTCAGTCACAGTCGTTCCCCGAGCACCAAACGACCGACGCGCAGGTGTGTCGCGCCGTGTTCGATGGCGCTTTCAAAATCACCGCTCATCCCGGCCGAGATGGTCGTTGCGGTAGGTACCAACTGCTGTAAATCTGCACTAATTTGGTTGAGTTGCTCAAACGCCCGAGCCGGGTCCTGACCAAGTGGCGCGACCGTCATGACACCACCAATTTTGACGTTTGGCGCCTCGGCCACAACGCGTTCGGCCAGTTGCATTACACCGGCCGAGTCAACCCCGGCACGGCTTGGGTTTTGGGTGTCAAAGTCGACCTGGATCAAGCACTCGATGGTTCGCTCGGCGCGTTCGGCGGCAAGGTTCAACGCCGAAGCAAGTTTGAACCGGTCGAGGCTTTGCACGACGTCTGCGTAGCGCACCACCGCGGCGGCCTTGTTGGTTTGCAGCCCGCCCAGAAAGTGCCATTTCGGACTCGGCGTCAAGTTGGCGAGTTCCTCGTGTTTGAGCACCGCTTCTTGGTGGCGGTTCTCCCCTACGTCGGTTACGCCTAGGCCGACGAGTTCGGCAATGTCGCTAGCCGGATAAGTCTTGGTCACGACAATCAAGGTCACTTCGTCGAACTGGCGGCCGGCCCGCTCACACGCTGCCCCGATCCGCTCGTTAACGCCCGCAAGGTTCGCGGCGAGTTCGACTTTGCGGCTCATTTGGTGCCCTCGGAGTGGATTACCAAGGCGGCTCCAAATCGCCCGGCCTGGTCGCCTTGGCGGCGATAGGACCAGAACCGCTCGTCTTCAATTGTGCAGCCGCCAAGGTCAACGGTCTGGACGCCTTCGCGCTTCAATTGCTCGCACACTGCCGCACCAATGTCTAAGGCAGGAGTGCCGCTTCTGCTCGTGGAAATTGCGCTCGGCTCGATTGCGCCAACTCGCTCGGCCATCTCGGCCGGAACCTCATAGCAAGCGCCACAGGCCCGTGGGCCCACCCACGCTTGCAGTTCGGTCGCGCCTTTGGCACGCAGCTCGGCAATCGCCTGACCGACGACGCCCTTGGCCATTCCCTCGCGTCCAGCATGAACCAGCGAACCGATCGGAACCGCCGGGTCAACAATTACGACCGGAACGCAATCTGCCACTCGGACGATTCCAGCCAAGCCAGGTTCGGTGACGACGAGCGCATCGGCCTGTTCGGGTTGCGTCGAGCCGTTGGCGATCGCAACCTCGGCTCCGTGAACTTGGCTCATGGTCACTGCCACGGCGTCGAAAACTCCGGCCACCGCCTCGCGTGACTGGACCTTGTTCAGGTCAGTTCTGGCGTCGGTGAAGCCAAACTCGATCGGCCCAACCTTCTTGCTGAACCAGAACAGGTCGCTGCTTTGTGACACGGTCAGCGCAAGAAGTCAGGAATATCGAGACCGTCACCAAAGTCGCCGCCATTGGCCTGAACCGGTGCCGGTTCACTTACCGCTGCCGGTTGAGTCGCAACTGGCGCACTTGCCGCAGCTGCTGGCTGCCCTGCAGTCGGCTCGCGACGGAGCGCCGGCTTGGCCACATCTCTTTGCTTGGGCTCACCGCCATCAAAGCCCGCGGCGATCACAGTGATCCGAACTTCATCACCCAAGGAGTCATCGATCACGGTACCGAAAATGATCTTTGCGTCTTCGTGGACCGACTTTTGAACCAGTTCGGCGGCTTCGTTGATTTCGAAAAGACCCAGGTGCGTGCCGCCGGCGATCGAGAGCAGCACGCCGCGGGCGCCTTCGATTGAGGCCTCCAGCAGCGGACTGGAAACGGCCAGTTCGGCCGCCACGGCTGCTCGATGCTCACCACTTGCCGTTCCGATGCCCATCAAGGCAGAACCAGCATCGCTCATGATCGACTTGACGTCAGCGAAGTCAACGTTGATCAGGCCGGGGGTGGTGATTAGTTCGGAGATGCCCGAAACGCCTTGGTAGAGGACTTGGTCTGCCTGGCGGAAGGCATCGAGCAAACTGATGTTTTGGTCGCTAATCGACAGCAAGCGATCGTTGGGGATAACGATCAAGGTGTCGACTTCTTCGCGCAAGCGCTGTACGCCGACGTCGGCTTGAGCAGCCCGGTTGCGACCTTCGAACTTGAACGGACGGGTGACTACGCCGATGGTCAGCGCACCGAGCGAGCGAGCAATTCTGGCCACCACCGGGGCGCCACCAGTACCGGTTCCGCCGCCTTCGCCGGCGGTAACGAAAACCATGTCGGCTCCCTTGATGGCCGCTTCGATCTCTTCGGCGTGGTCTTCAGCGGCCTTCTTGCCGATTTCTGGATCGGCGCCAGCACCCAAACCACGCGTGGACTCGCGGCCGACGTCTAACTTGACGTCCGCGTCCGTCATGAGCAACGCCTGCGCGTCTGTGTTGATCGCGATGAACTCAACGCCCTTGAGCCCGGCTTCGATCATCCGGTTGACGGCGTTTACGCCGCCGCCACCGATACCTACAACCTTGATCACCGCAAGGTAGTTCTGGACCGCCATGTCTTCCCCTTCTAACCTTAACCCTCTACTCGAGGCTTATAGTTATGTCAACCTCGCTGATGTTATTGAGATTAGGTCCCGGTTCGATTGGTTCGGTGATGACACGCCGAACTGCGCGGCGATGTTTCAACTAATAATCAGGAAGTGAGGGTCGTAGGCCGCTCGGGCGCACTCACGTCGTACACGCTCGCCTTGGTCTCAAGCAGCGCCTGCAACACTCGAAGTTTGGCCTCGGCATCTTCGGCGCTCCCCCAAACGATCGTGCGCCCCTTAGAAAGGGTCAATTCAATCGAGTCTTTGGACTTCGCCGAAATAGATTTGACCGATCCCGCTAGCACCGAATCCTCAGCGCTTACCTGCGCGGCAACCTTGGCCGCGGCCGCGACTGTCGCCTCGTCGGTCGAGTCGACCTCAAGCTGCGGAAGCTTTGCCGGCCTTATCGAGAGTTGCCGAAAGACCTCGCCCG
>JAPXRA010000015.1:4682-6128 GCA_033813795.1 Aeromicrobium sp.
GCCCAAGGATCGCCGCCTCGGCTCAGCCACGCGACTGCGGTTCGTTCGGTAACGGTTAGTTGTACCGTGTTGGGAAAGTCGCGGGCCACCTGCACCGACTCCACGAGTGCGAGTTCTTCGACCCGCTCGCCAATTGCAGCCAAGTCCAGCCGCAGCAAAGGTTCCCCAGTTGGCACGGCCGCAGCCTTCAGCACCTTCTCTTGGGCTAAGTACTCGGTGCCGGAAACCTGGACTTCGTTTACCGCGAACACGCTTGAGGCAAAGACCAGCCAGCCAAGCCCAACAAGCACCAAAACGGCCGCAATGCCAGCGCCGATTCGTCGCCGCGACTTTCGCCGCTTTTGCTCTAGCTTCTGAGCGAACCGGTCACTCATCGGCTTTGAGTTTCCAGCCGTTGAAGCAGTTTCGGACCGACCTCGGTGATGTCACCAGCACCCAAGGTGAGCACTAGGTCACCGGGATTGACCAGGTCAAACAGAACGTCTGCCAAGCCACTTACCGAACCGCCGGCAACAGCCGACGGCCCCGCCGCGACCCGAACAAGTTCGGCAGTTACAGCCGGATCGTCCGGCTCGCGCGCCAAATAGATATCGGCTACGACCACCTGATCGGCCTTGGCCAACTCTTGGCCCATCTGCTCACCGAATATCCGGGTACGGCTAACAAGGTGTGGTTGGAATGCCACCACGAGTCGGCGGTCCTTGGCCAAGGCGCGCGCGGCTGCCAAATCGGCCGCGATCTCGGTCGGGTGGTGGGCGTAGGAATCAATAACTTGTACACCGCCGACTTCGCCCTTGAACTCCATCCGCCTGGCCGCACCGGTGTAGTTGGCCAGCCCCGCGATCAGACCGGCTAGGTCGTAACCGAGTTCAAGGCCGGCGGCAAGCGCCAACACCGCGTCGGCCACATAGTGTCTGCCCGGAACTGCTAGCACTACTTCAGTCGGCTCCATGCCCGGCGCCAAAACCTTGAACCGCGTACACGACTGATCGATTCGGACGTCGTCTGCTCGAAGGTTCGCCGCTTGGTCAAAGCCGGCGGTCAACACTTTGCTCTGGTCAAGATTTGCTGCCAAGCGAGCACAACCCGGGTCGTCAGCCGAAACGATTACCTTGCCCAAGACCGTGTTCGCAAAGTCGGCAAAGGCCGCTTCGTAGGCCGAAACCGATCCCCAAGTGTCCAAGTGGTCAGCATCGATGTTCGTGATGACCGCAAGTTGTGGCCGGTAGTGCAAGAACGCGCCGTCACTTTCGTCGGCTTCAACCACGAACTGCTGGCCGGTACCGCGGTGCGCATTGGCTGGCAAACCTGCCACTTGGGCGCCGATTGCGAAGGACGGATCTGCACCGGCACCGCGCAACGCAAACGCCAGCATCGCGCGAAGTAGTAGGCGGGAATTCAACGGTGATAAATTCGCAGGACGGGTCTCCAGACCCGTCCTGACGC
>JAPXRA010000015.1:6138-15069 GCA_033813795.1 Aeromicrobium sp.
GCGCAACGCAAACGCCAGCATCGCGGTGGTGGTGGTTTTTCCGTGGGTTCCGGCAACCGCGATCCGCTCGTTGGCGAGCATCGCGGACATGAGTGCGGCAGACCTTGGCCAGAGTCGAAGGCCAGCGGCCTTTGCAGCCACGACTTCGGGATTGTCCTCGGGCACAGCGGTCGAGACCACGACGGTATCCCGATCTCGGACGTGCTCGCCCGCGTGTCCAACAAAGCAGGTAATCCCGGCCTCACGAAGGACTGACAAGACTTCGGAATCGCGGGCGTCGGCACCGGTGACATCGACCCCGGCCTGGTGCATTAGCAAGGCAATCGCCGAAAGGCCCGCGCCGCCGATCCCGACGAAGTGAACCCGGCCTAGTTCGGCGGGCCGTAGTACCTGCTCTGGGACTTCAATCTTCACTGCTGCCTATCCCCTGCTTGGTGGATCATGTTTGCGAGTCGCTGCGCGGCGTCGCGGCGAACCAGCGTCGCGGCCGCATCAGACATTTGCGCAAGCCGCTGCGGCGAGGTCACCAGCGGAACCACTGCCTGGTCCACCCAAGTGGGAGTGAAGGCCGCGTCGTCGATCAACAGGCCACCTTGAGCTGCCACCACCGGATGGGCGTTGAGCGCTTGCTCTCCGTTTCCGATCGGCAACGGCACGAAGACCGCAGGCAAGCCGACTGCGGCTACTTCGGTGACGGTGTTAGCCCCAGCACGGCAAACGACAAGGTCAGCGGCCGCATAAGCCAAATCGATTCGGTCGATGTAGCGCTCGACCAAGTACGGCGGATCGCCTGGCGAAGGCTCGATCAGGACTTCTTCTGGTCGTCCGGCGGCGTGCAGCACTTGGACGCCCGCCTCGGCCAGGAACGGCTGAGCTTCGGCCATCGTCTGGTTGATCCGTCGAGCGCCTTGGGAGCCGCCGGTCACCAGAATCGTCGGCGCGTCTGGTTCTAGCCCGAAGTGACTTCGCGCCGCTGCCCGATTCGCCGCGCGATCTAGTTCGGCGATCTGGCTCCTGATCGGCAGGCCGACGTAGCTGGCGTTTCGAAGTTCGGTGTCGGGGAAACTGGTCGCAACGAACTTGGTCATTCGAGCGCCCAACTTGTTCGCGACACCGGCGAGCGCATTTCCTTCGTGAACCACGATCGGAAGCTTTCGCCGGCTAGCGGCCAGATAGGCAGGTACCGAAACGTACCCGCCGAAACCGACCACAACCTCGGGCTTAATCCGGTCGATGACCGCGAGCGTCGCCTTGACCGAGGCCCGGAGGTTCCGCGGCAGTCGCACCAAGTCCGCGTTGAGTTTGCGCGGCAACGGCACCGGCGGAACCAACTCGAGTTCGTAACCGGCTTGGGGAATCAGCTCGACTTCTAGGCCCTTGGGCGTGCCCAAACACCAGACCTGATCACCTGCGGAACTGAGTACCGCAGCAGTCGCCAACAACGGCGATGTGTGCCCGGCGGTCCCCCCGCCGGCCAATAGAACCCGCACTTTTACCGTCCTCGTTTTCAGATGAGTCTACGTGCGCGCAAATCAGCGGACCGCGCGAGACTTACCGCGCTTCGCTGCGGCCAGTGCCCGGGCTGCACCCGGTTCGGTTCGGGCGCAATTGGCAAGCAGTCCAAGGGCCGCCAAGGTGGCGACCAAACTTGACCCGCCATAGGAGATCAACGGCAGCGGTACACCGATCACCGGCATCATGCCCAACACCATCGCGATGTTGACCGCCGCCTGGCTCGTGATCCAAATGGTGATGCCGGCCGCGAGGTACCGAGCGAATCGATCACTCGAGCGCTGTGCGATGCGAAAACCAATGAACGCCAGCGCAGCGAACAAGCCCACCACAACCAGGCTTCCGGCCAGCCCTAACTCCTCGCCAATAACAGCCAAGATGAAGTCCGTGTGCGCCTCTGGCAGCGCGCCCCACTTTTGCCGACTGCTGCCAAGCCCAAGCCCCCAAAAGCCGCCGCTGGCAAATCCCATGAGTGCCTTAATGGCTTGGTAGCCCGACGATTCGGGATCGGCCGTCGGGTTGGTGAAGGTCAGCAACCTTTCGACCCGGTGTTGCGCCGAGGCGACAAAGGCTGCGAGCACCACAACTGAGATCGACCCGAACATGAGCAACGCCCGCACTCCTAGGCCAACGACCCACAGCATGCCACCGATCATCGCGACGATGATTAAGGCGGTACCGAGGTCTTTTTGGCCCACAATCAGCAGGGCGACCGCTCCAGAAACCAGGATCATCGGCAACAAAATGTTGCGAGCTGAAGTCAATTGGCGGTGCCTGGCTGTGTACAGGTGCGCGATCCAGATCGCTAGCGCCAATTTGGCGAACTCCGAGGGCTGCAGATTGAATCCGGAGAACAGTGGAAGCCAGTTTCGGTTGCCGTTGATCTCAAGACCCAGCGGGGTGAACGTCAGCGCGATCAACAACACCACCGCCACCAAGACAGGTGTGGCTAGCTGGCGAACCAAGGTCAGCCGCACGCGCATGGCGATGGCAAAGGCGATCAAACCTAAGGCAGCAAAGATCGCTTGGCGAATGAAGATCGAATAGGAGTTACCGCCGAAATGTGCCATCACCGAGCTCGCGCTCAGCACCATCATCAGGCCCAACCCCAGCAGGAGTCCGGAGATCCCGATCACAAGGTGATAGGACGCGAGGGGTCGTTCAAGTAGATTCCGCACAGACTCAAGCGGGTTGCTTGCAGTCCGCCGAGAAGCGGTGACACTCATTGGCGTTCCTCCGGGGAAGTAGAAGAGACTCCCCAAGTGTGGCCCGTGTTACTGAATGGACCTCGGACCTTTGCCGCGTGTCCTACGAACTGTTTCGGTTTTGCCGACGCAAGACAGCCGCAGCGAACGCGTCACCGCGATGGGCATAGTCACGGAACTGATCCATCGAGGCCGCCGCCGGCGCCAGCACAACCGCATCACCAGGCTTGGCGAACTTCGCGGCTGTTTCGACCACCTCATCAAACATCGAATCGACCGAGTCGGCCGAATCAATCAAAGTGACCGGCACCGCTGGCGCATGGTCTTGCAGAGCCTTGGCGATCAAGTCTCTATCTGCACCGAACAAGACCGCTGCTCTCAGCCGAGCGGCGACTTGCTGAACGAGTTCGTCGTAACTCGCGCCCTTAGCTAGGCCACCGGCGACCCAGACCACCTGCTCGAAACTACGCAAACTGGCCAGTGCGGCGTGGGCGTTGGTGGCCTTTGAATCATCGACCCATCTGATCTGGTTTTCCTCCAGCACAGTGCTGATCCGATGCGGACCGAGCCGATAGGACCGCAGACCGTCGCGAACCGCCCGAGGCTCGACCCCGAACGAGCGAGCGAGTGCGGCAGCAGCTAGGGCGTTTTGCACATTGTGTGCCGACTGGTCAGCCAGATCGCTCAGCGACGCCAGTTCAGCGGCGCTAGTTGCGCGTTCGGCCACGAATGCGCGATCGACTAGCAGGTCGTCGACTATGCCAAGCATGGACGGTTCTGGAACGCCGAGGGTAAAACCGATTGCTCGCGCTCCTTCGGCGACGTCGGCTTCCTCAACGAGTTTGCGAGTTTGCTCGTCGGCGACGTTGTAGACGCAAGCAGTTTCGACGCCGGCATAAATTTTGGCCTTTGCCGCCCGATACTGCTCCGCTCCCCCGTGCCAGTCGAGGTGGTCGTCGGCGAGGTTTAGCACCACTGCTGACTTCGCTGCCATCGACTCGGTCCAGTGCAATTGGAAACTGGAGAGTTCGACGGCCAAGACGTCGCGGCCGGCCGGGTCCATCACCGCTTCGAGGATCGGGGTGCCGACGTTGCCGACGGCTTGGGCTCGAAGGCCGGCGGCCTGCAGGATGGATTCGAGCATCTGGACTGTGGTGGTCTTGCCGTTTGTGCCGGTCACCGCAAGCCACGGTGCCGGATTGGGGCCACGAAGTCGCCAAGCCAGTTCTACTTCAGACCAGATCGGCACGCCCGCGGCTTGGGCCGCAAGCAATAGCGGCGCTTCCGGGCGCCAGCCTGGCGAGGTCACCACAAGATCGGTAGGAACCGGGAGTTCGGCGGTTGCGCCAGGCCCCAAGTTGATCGTGGCACCCAAAACTCTCAGCAGTTCTGCTTGTTCGCTCTTGGCCTGGTCTGGCACCGATTCGTCGAGCACGGTGACGCTGGCGCCGAGGTGGTTCAACGTGTCAGCGGCGGCAAAACCGCTAACGCCGAACCCGGCGACGACCGCGTTCACACCGGCCCAAGAGGTCTCACGGCCCAGCGAATCGAGGTCAACGCTAGAAGGCACCGACGACCCACTCCCAATAGAACAAACCAATGCCGGCCATGACGCAGATGCCGCTGATGATCCAGAACCGGACCACGATGGTGATCTCGGCCCAGCCCTTCAGTTCGAAGTGGTGTTGCAGCGGCGCCATCCGGAAGATTCGCTTGCCGCCGGTGAGTTTGAAGTAGCCGACCTGCAAGATCACCGAGAAAGTGATGATTACGAACAGTCCGCCAATGATCGCCAGCAGCAGTTCGGTGCGGGTCATCAAGGCGAATCCGGCCATGAGTCCGCCCAAGGAAAGCGAACCGGTGTCACCCATGAAGATTTTTGCTGGCGAGGCGTTCCACCAGAGGAAGCCAAAGCACGCCCCGGTAACGGCCGCGGCCAAAACCGCCAGGTCGAGCGGATCTCGAACCTCATAACACTTGGGTCCGGCCTCGGGCAGGAAACAACTCTGGTTGCTTTGCCAAACGTTGATCAGCACGTAGGCACCGAACACCATTGCCGAGGCTCCGGTGGCAAGTCCGTCGAGCCCGTCGGTGAGGTTCACCCCGTTACTTGCCCCAGCGATCAGCAGCAGCACCCAAATAATCAGCAGGACAGTCGGTACCGTCCACGGCAGATCGCGGGTGAAAGAAATAGCGTGGGTGATTGGCGTCTGGCCGTTCTCGTCCTCCCAGCCAATCGCCAAGACCGCGAAGATCAGGCCGATCAGGATCTGGCCAATCATTTTGGCCTTGCTGCGCAAGCCGAGACTGCGCTGCTTGGCGACCTTGATCCAGTCGTCGAGGAAACCGATACAGCCCAAACCGACGAACAAGAACAACAGCAGCACTGCTGAGGCGCTGGGGGTGTATCCGGTGACGAGTTTGGCGATCGCATAGCCCAGAACGGTCGAGATGATGATCACCAAGCCGCCCATCGTGGGCGTGCCGCGCTTGACGTGGTGCGTGGTTGGTCCGTCGTCGCGGATCAACTGCCCGTACCCCTTCTTGACCAACACGGCGATAGCGAACTTGGTACCAACAAGGGTCCCGACAAGTCCGATCACCCCGGCGATCAGCACAGCCAGCATTCGTCGATTTTCCTTTCACCAAGTCGACCAGGCCAAAACGGACACTAACTACATGGTCAGTTAGCAAGTATCGCTTCGGCAACCCGTTCGAGTCGGGCGCCCCTTGATGCTTTCACAAGGACCACGTCGGCGGGACTTAGGCTCGCACGTAGCCACGCAATTGCACCTGATATGTCAGTCACTGCGTGACCGACCTCACCCGCTCCTTGGGCGATGGCACTGGCACCGGCACCGACGGCGATCACCTTCTTGATTCCGAGACTCGCGGCGAGTTCACCGATCTGACGATGCGCCGCAGCGCTGTGCTGGCCCAATTCCAACATTTCGCCCAAGACCGCGACGCCGGAATCTGGCGCGATCTGCGCTAGGGCATGTAACGCCGCGGACATCGACTCTGGGTTTGCGTTGTAAGCGTCGTTCAACACGACCACGCCATCTGGCCGCACCTTGCGTTCCATCCGCATCGGTGACGCTGCGGTCGCCGATGCCAAAGATGCCACCGCGGCCGCTGCGCCAACCCCGAGTGCGAGTACCGCAGCAACGGCTGCCGCGGCGTTTATCGCATGGTGGGCGCCGACTTGGGGCACCTTCGCTGCGTATCTGACGCCGTCAACTTCCAGGTCGAACTGCGGTTGACCAAGGTCGTCGAGTTGCACCGGGCCAAGCAGCCGCACTTGCCCCTGCTTGCCGAAAGTCAGGATTCGCGCTGCGGTGCGTGTCGCCATTTGGGCAACTCTTGGGTCGTCGGCGTTCAGCACTGCCGTTCCGGTCGGGGAAAGCGCTTCGACGAGTTCACCCTTGGCCTGCGCGGTCTGCTCAATCCCGCCGAACTCACCGGCGTGAGCTGAGCCGACATTTAGTACCACTGCGACATCCGGCCTGGCCAGTTCGCACAGATAGGCGATGTGTCCGATCCCGCGGGCGCCCATCTCTAGGACAAGGTGCTTCGTGGTTTCGTTAGCGCCCAAGATGGTCAGCGGGACGCCGAGTTCATTGTTGAACGAACCGACCGGAGCGATCGTCGGACCGTCGTCTTGCAGGATTTTTGCAACTAAGTCCTTGACGCTGGTCTTGCCCTGGGAGCCGGTGATCGCCACCACATCGGGTCCGGTGGATTTCCTAAGCTCGCCAAGTCGGTCGGCCGCAAGCAAACCCACGGCCGCAATCGGGTCGCTGACCAGAACGTGCGGCCCCGCAACCGGTGCAGCTGCCAAGGTCGCGACAGCACCATTGGCAAAGGCGGCTGGCACGAAATCACGACCGTCAACGTTCTCCCCGGCAATCGCAACGAAAAGCGACCCTGGTTGCGCTTTGCGAGAGTCGACAATGGCCGGTCCGGTGATCCGGATGCTCGGATCGCCGAACGCTTCTCCGCCGACGATTTGAGCGATTTGGGCGAGCGTGGTCTCGATCATTTGGCAGCCTCAATGAGTTCGCGCAGGACTTTGCGGTCGTCGAACTCGAAAACTTGGTCGCCAACCTGTTGACCAGTTTCGTGCCCCTTACCTGCGACCACGACCGTGTCGCCAGCGCTGGCAAGTTCCACAGCATGCGCGATTGCGGCTCGGCGGTCGCCTACCTCAACTAGTTCGGCTTCCCCAGCGCTGGCTCCGGCCAACACCTCGGCTCGAATGGCCGCCGGGACTTCACTTCGGGGATTGTCGTCGGTGACGATCACCACGTCAGCTAGTCGGGCCGACGCCGCGCCCATCAGGGCACGTTTGCCCCGGTCGCGATCTCCCCCGGCGCCGATAACCATGATGAGTTTTCCTGCCGTGACTGGCCGTAGCGCGGAAAGAACCGCTTCGATCGCCTCGGGCTTGTGGGCGTAATCGACCACGGCAGTAAATCGCTGACCGGCTTCGACGCGTTCCATCCGGCCGGGCACGCCGCTGCACATCATCACGCCGGCAACCAACTCGGCCAAATCGAAACCCTGCTCGGCCAACGCCGCAACAGCGGCAACCGCGTTGGACACGTTGAACGCCCCTGGCAGCGGCACACGTAGTTCGACTTCCTGACCGGCCGGGCCAAGCAGCGTCACTTCGCTGCCGAGTCGGTGCGCTCGCAAGTTCACCGCCTGCCAGTCGGCATTCTTGCCTTGGGTGGAGAAAGTGGTGGTTTCCAGTTCGGTCTGGCCGGCGAGCCGAACGCCATACTGGTCATCGACGTTGATCACCGCGCGCTTGGCATGGGCCGGCGTAAACAGTTCCGCTTTCGCCGCGAAATAGGACTCAACGTCATGGTGAAAATCGAGGTGGTCGCGGCCAAGGTTCAAGAAGACCGCCGAGTCAAACACGAACCCATCGATTCGACCCTGCACGATCGCGTGACTAGAAACCTCCATCACGCACGCCTCGACCTGTTCTTGGGCCATTACCGCGAACAACGCCTGCAGCGCCGGAGCCTCGGGCGTAGTCAATGAACTGGGGACCTGCTGCCCGCAAATCCTGGTGCCAATCGTTCCCACGACCGCCGACGGCCTTGACCCAAGCGCCGCCTCGGCCAAGTAGGTCGTGGTCGTCTTGCCTTGAGTGCCGGTGACCCCAACGGTCCTAAATTGCCGACTTGGCCGGTGATAAAACTCCGCGGACAAGTCCGCCAACAGTTTCCTTGGCTCGCTCACCACGATCCGCGGCACCGAATCGGGCAGATAAACCAGCCCGGCCTCGTCAGTGAGCACGGCGGTCGCCCCGGCGGCTAATGCCTGCTGGACGAATTGGGCGCCGTGGGCTGCCGAACCGGGCAAGGCCGCGAACAGGTCACCGGTCTGGACGTCTTTGGTCGAAAGACTGATTCCGGTCATCGTCGCCGAGCCACTCGCAAACGATTGCGGCAAAGACGCAGCCACTTCCTCGAGCGTCCAGACGGGTCGATCAGTTGGGCGCACGCTCATTTGGCTCACAGATCAAACTTACCGGGCCAGTTCACCACTCTTGAGCAATCTTCGGTGACTTCGAGCCGGTGGGTGCAACCGCGAAGCGTTCCAGCGCCATCGACATGATGTCTTGGAAGACCGGGCCCGCCAGCGAGCCACCACCGGCGTTGGCCGGGGGCTTGTCGATCACCACATAGGTGATGAACCGAGGATTGTCTGCCGGCGCAAACCCCATGAAACTGACCGTGTTTTGGCCGCGAATGTACGTTCCGGTTTGTGGATTCACTCGCCACGCAGTGCCGGTCTTGCCCGCCACTCGGTAACCGGAGATTTGCGCCGACGGCGCGGTGCCTTCATCCGAGGTGACCGCTTCCATCATCCGAGTCACTTCAGCGGCGGCGGTACGCGACACGACTCGCTTCGTCGGGCCACTCTTGACCTTCTTTGCCGTGCCGTCGCTGCCCTCGACCGAGTCCACGAGTCGTGGGGTGCACATCACGCCACCGTTAGCAATTGCGCCAACCGCGCGAACCATCTGAAGAGCGTTGACCGAAATACCTTGCCCAAATGACGTGGTCGCGTGTTTTGCCTTGGTCCAGTCGCGTGCAGGCGCCACCAAACCGACCGTCTCTTCGGGCAAATCGACCCCCGATTTCGAGCCGAAGCCGAAGTCGCGCAGGTATCGGTAGAAGGTCGAGTCCGACATCTG
>JAPXRA010000016.1:0-14991 GCA_033813795.1 Aeromicrobium sp.
TGTTCGACTGTTCGGCGTTGCCGACCTCGCCGATCGAGGCGCGGCAGCGAACGTCGACGTAGCGCATTTCGCCCGAAGGCAAACGCAGCTGAGCGCGCGAACCTTCACGGGCAACGAGCTGCACCTTGGCGCCAGCGGAGCGACCCATCTTGGCGCCGCCGCCTGGCCGCAGTTCGATCGCGTGGATCGTGCTACCAACCGGGATGTTGCGCAGCGGCAGGTTGTTGCCTGGCTTGATGTCGGCGCCCGGACCGGACTCGACGGTCATGCCCTGCTTCAAACCTTCAGGAGCGATGATGTAGCGCTTTTCACCATCGGCGTAGTGCAACAAGGCGATGCGGGCGGTGCGGTTCGGGTCGTACTCAATGTGAGCGACCTTGGCCGGCACGCCGTCCTTGTCGTAACGCTTGAAGTCGATGATGCGGTACGCACGCTTGTGACCGCCGCCCTGGTGACGGGTGGTGATCCGGCCCTGGTTGTTGCGGCCACCCTTCTTGGGCAGCGGCTCCACCAGGGACTTCTCCGGCGTGGTGCGGGTGATCTCGGCGAAGTCCGACACGCTCGAGCCACGACGGCCCGGCGTAGTGGGCTTGTACTTACGAATAGCCATTAGTCAGTCAGTCCTTCAGCTCGGGCTCGAGAAGATGTCGATGCTCTGCCCAGCGACCACGCTGACGACGGCGCGCTTGGTGTCCTTGCGCTTTCCGAGGCCGTTGCGGGTGCGGCGGGTTTTGCCCTTGCGGTTGATCGTGTTCACGCCGGTGACCTTGACTCCGAAGATCTCCTCAACGGCGATCTTGATCTGAGTCTTGTTCGCGTCCGGGTGGACGATGAACGTGTACTTGTTGTCGTCAAGAAGGCTGTAGCTCTTCTCGCTGACGACCGGGGCGATCAGGATGTCGCGAGCGAACGTTCCGTGGTTGCTCATTCGTTCTCCTCCTCGGCTTCTGCCTTCTTAGCGGCGGCCTTCTTGGCTGGAGCCTTCTTCGCGGCGGCCTTCTTAGCTGGAGCCTTTTCGGCGGCCGGCGCTTCAGTTGCAGCAGCGCTCAGCTTGACCGTCTTAGCGCCTTCGGCCGAGCGGGCAGCCACGAACGCTTCGAACGCAGCCTTGGTGAAGACCAAGTCGTCGCTCAGCAGAACGTCGTAGGTGTTGAGCTGATCGAAGGTCAGTACCACAATCGAGGCGGCATTTCGCAGGCTCAACGCGGTGAGGTTGTCTTCGCGATCGATCACAACCAGCACGCGCGGGCGGCTGGTGAGTTCACGAACCGCAGCCAAAGCGACCTTGGTCGAAGGGGCATCGCCAGTTACGAGCGAGTCGACAACGTGAACGCGGCCATTGCGTGCCCGGTCGGTGAGGGCTCCGCGCAGAGCGGCCGCCTTCATCTTCTTAGGCGTGCGCTGGTCGTAGGAACGCGGCGTCGGGCCGTGAACCACGCCACCACCGGCGTACTGAGGAGCACGGATCGAGCCCTGGCGAGCGCGACCGGTTCCCTTCTGGCGGTACGGCTTCTTGCCACCACCGGCAACTTCGCCACGCGACTTGGTGTCGTGCGTACCCTGACGGGCGGCGGCGAGCTGGGCGGTCACGACCTGGTGGATCAGCGGAATGCTGACGCGGGCGTCGAAGATGTCGACGGGCAGGTCAACGTCAATGGTCTTGCTTGCCATTTCGGTCAGGCTCCCTTCGCGGCAGAGCGGATGACCACGAGCGCGCCCTTGGCGCCGGGCACTGCGCCCTTGACCAAGATGACGCCACGCTCAGTGTCTACCGCGTGGACGGTGAGGTTCTGGGTGGTAACGGTGTCGGTACCCATGTGGCCAGCCATCCGCAGACCCTTGAAAACGCGGCCCGGAGTGGCGCAGCCACCGATCGAGCCAGGCTTACGGTGGTTACGGTGCGCGCCGTGCGAGGCCGAGACACCGGCGAAGCCGTGACGCTTCATAACGCCGGCGAAGCCCTTGCCCTTGCTGGTGGCGGTCACGTCGACCAAGTCACCGGCGGCGAAGATCTCTGGCGAGATTTCCTGGCCGAGGGTGTATTCGGCGACGGCTTCGGTACGGATCTCGACGAGGTGACGACGCGGCGTGACGCCGGCCTTCTCGAAGTGTCCGGCCTTCGGCTTGTTGATCTTGCGACCGTCGATCTCGCCGTAGCCGATCTGGATGGCGCTGTAGCCATCGATCTCGCGGCTGCGGATTTGAGTCACGACGTTGGTCGAGGCCTCCAAGACGGTAACCGGGATGACCTTGTTGTTCTCGTCCCAGACCTGGGTCATACCGAGCTTGCGGCCAAGGAGGCCGCGTGCGGTGAGAGTGCTGCTCATGGTGTGCGTCCTCCCCTCAGAGCTTGATCTCGATGTCGACGCCGGCAGGCAGATCGAGACGCATGAGCGAATCGACGGTCTTTGGCGTCGGGTCGATGATGTCGATGAGCCGCTTGTGGGTGCGCATCTCGAAGTGCTCGCGGCTGTCCTTGTACTTGTGCGGCGAACGGATCACACAGAACACGTTCTTCTCGGTCGGCAATGGGACCGGGCCGGCAACCTTCGCGCCGGTGCGGGTAACGGTTTCGACGATCTTCTTCGCCGAGGAGTCAATGACCTCGTGGTCGTAGGCCTTGAGCCGGATACGGATCTTTTGTCCCGCCATGCTCTTGCTCGTCCTTTACGTTCGTCTTCGCAGCTGGACCCGGGTTCGGATCCAGCATCGCCACCAACTCCGTACCCCGAGGTCGGGCGTGTCGCAGCGTCTAAACGCGCAAAGGTCACACACTTCTCGAGTTAGTTGGTTGGATTCGCACAGCGAATCAGCGTTGATCTCAGGTTCGGGGCGCAAAGCGTGCTTCAGGCGTGAGTTCCTGACCGGTGCGCTCCCCCGCGATCAAGCCGGGGCAACCTGACTATTCTGACAGACGCCGACTAGGAAACACAAATCGGGGTCGACCTTGGCTTCAAATCACCCAAACTGATCGGTCACTGGTGTACATGCGCCTCAGTTTCGGCGTGGCCAAGCGGCTCGATCTGGAAGGTCGAGTGCTCTACGTCGAAGTGATCGGCCAGGCATGCTCGCAGCCGGTCAAGCACCTCATGGGAATCCTCGATCGTGGCCACCGAGTCGTCTACGACGATGTGCGCACTCATCACCGGCATCCCGCTGGTGATGGTCCAAACGTGAAGATCATGTGCCCCAACCACGCCATCGACGTTTTCTAGGTGCTGGCGAAGCTCGTGCAGATCAACATCCTTGGGGCTCTTCTCAAGCAATACCTCGCCGGCGTCGCGAGCAAGTGACAACGCCCGTGGCAATACCAACGCCGCAATTACGAGCGAAGCGATCGGGTCGGCCAAACGCCAACCGGTAGCCAAGATGACGATTGCCGAGACAATCACAGCGATGGAACCGAGGGCATCTCCCAAAACTTCAAGATAGGCGCCGCGAACGTTCAAGCTTTCCTCTGCTCCCGCGCGCAGCAAGAACAGCCCGAGAATGTTGACTGTCAGGCCGACTAGACCAGCAGCGAGCACCGGCCCGCCGGCAACCTCGGGTGGATTGTCCAGCCGGTTGAAAGCGCCAAACACGATGGCCAGACAAATTCCAATGAGCACCAACGCATTGGCGCCGGCGGCGAGGATCTCGGTTCGGTGCAGGCCGAAAGTTGACCGCGAACTTCCAGGCAATTGGGCCACAGTGATTGCGCCCAAGGCCAGAACCAAGCCAAAGGAATCGCTCAACACGTGCCCGGCATCAGCCAGTAGCGCGATCGACCCGGTCACGACAGCCACGATCACTTGGATGACCAATACCGAGAGCGTCAACACCAGAACAACCGCCAAGCGGCCTCGATGCTTTACCCCCGCGCCGTGCGCGTGATCGTGTCCCACCACTGCAGCCTACGGGCACAAGAAAGAACCCCCCGGGCCGAGGCCCAGGGGGTTCTTTGCGACTTGTTGTGTCAGATCACTTGATGATCTTGGTGACACGACCGGCGCCGACGGTGCGGCCACCTTCGCGGATTGCGAAACGCAGGCCTTCGTCCATGGCGATCGGCTGGATCAGCGTCACGCTCATCTCGGTGTTGTCGCCCGGCATGACCATCTCGGTGCCCTCAGGCAGCGTGACGACGCCGGTGACGTCCGTGGTGCGGAAGTAGAACTGCGGGCGGTAGTTGTTGAAGAACGGCGTGTGACGGCCGCCTTCTTCCTTCGACAGGATGTAGACCTGGCCCTCGAACTCCGTGTGCGGAGTGGTCGAACCCGGCTCGATGACAACCATGCCGCGCTCAACATCTTCGCGCTTGGTGCCACGGAGCAACAGACCCACGTTCTCGCCAGCCTGGCCCTCGTCGAGGAGCTTGCGGAACATCTCAACACCGGTGACGGTGGTGGTCTGCTTTTCCTCGCGGATACCGACGATGTCAACCGTGTCGTTGACGCGGACGATGCCGCGCTCGATACGACCGGTGATAACGGTGCCACGACCGGTGATGGTGAAGACGTCTTCAACCGGCATGAGGAACGGCTTGTCCGTGTCACGCGGCGGAAGCGGGATGTAGTCGTCGACAGCAGCCATCAGTTCGAGGATTGCTTCGGCCCACTTGGCATCGCCCTGCAGTGCCGGGTGAGCGGCAATGCGAACGACCGGGACGTTGTCGCCGTCGAACTCCTGGTCGGTGAGAAGTTCACGAACTTCCATTTCAACGAGCTCGAGGATTTCTTCGTCGTCAACCATGTCGCACTTGTTGAGCGCAACAACCATGGCCGGAACGCCAACCTGACGCGCAAGCAGCACGTGCTCACGGGTCTGCGGCATTGGGCCGTCGGTGGCGGCGACAACAAGAATCGCGCCGTCCATCTGGGCCGCACCGGTGATCATGTTCTTGACGTAGTCGGCGTGGCCGGGGCAGTCAACGTGAGCGTAGTGACGGTTTTCCGTCTGGTACTCCACGTGCGCGATCGAGATCGTGATACCGCGCTGACGCTCCTCGGGAGCCTTATCGATCATGTCGAAGGCCGAGGCCTCGTTCAGATCTGGGTACTTGTCATGCAGCACCTTGGTAATCGCCGCGGTCAAGGTCGTCTTGCCGTGGTCGATGTGTCCGATGGTGCCGATGTTCATGTGCGGCTTGGTCCGCTCGAACTTCGCCTTAGCCACTTGGGCCCTCCTGAGTTGAGTTCTTACTTGATTGACTGGAAAACGCCGTGCGGTTCGCGATGAACCTCAGGCCACCTTATGTGATGGACCGACGGTTACTCGCCGCGGACCTTCTTGATGATCTCTTCCGCGACGTTCTTGGGAACCTCGGCGTAGGAGTCAAACTGCATCGAGTATGACGCACGCCCTGAAGTCTTTGACCTCAGGTCGCCCACATACCCGAACATTTCCGACAGCGGGACCAAAGCCTTGACCAGCTTGGCGCCACCGAAACCTTCTTCCATGGACTGTACCTGTCCACGGCGGGAGTTCAGGTCGCCGATGACATCGCCCATGTAGTCCTCGGGCGTGGTCACCTCGACCGCGAACATTGGCTCGAGCAAAACCGGACCGGCCTTGCGAGCAGCTTCCTTGAATGCCATGTTGCCGGCGAGCTTGAACGCAAGCTCGCTGGAGTCAACGTCGTGGTACGCGCCGTCTTCGAGGGTGAACTTGACGTCCACCATCGGGTAGCCGGCCAAAACGCCGAATTCCATCGCGGCCTGACCACCGGCGTCAACCGACGGAATGTACTCGCGCGGAACGCGACCGCCGGTGACTTCGTTGACGAACTCGTAGCCGCCCTCGCCGCCAGCTTCTGGACCGTTGGGGGCCACGCCGATGACAACCTTGGCGAACTGGCCCGAACCACCGGTTTGCTTCTTGTGGGTGTAGCTGTGACCGGTGACGGTCTTGCGGATCGTCTCGCGGTAGGCGACCTGGGGCTTGCCCACGTTGGCCTCAACCTTGAACTCGCGCTTCATCCGGTCGACCAGGATGTCAAGGTGCAACTCGCCCATGCCGGCGATGATGGTCTGACCGGTCTCTTCGTCGGTGTGAACCTGGAAGGTCGGGTCCTCTTCGGCCAGCTTCTGGATCGCGATACCGAGCTTCTCTTGGTCGCCCTTGGTCTTGGGCTCGATCGCAACCTGGATAACCGGGTCCGGGAAGGTCATCGATTCGAGGACGATCGGATTTGCCGAGTCGGCCAAGGTTTCACCGGTGGTGGTGTCCTTCAGGCCCATCACGGCGACAATCTGACCCGCGCCCACCGAAGCGATCTCTTCGCGCTTGTTGGCGTGCATCTGGTAGACCTTGCCGATGCGCTCCTTGCGGCCCTTGGTCACGTTCAAGACCTGGGTGCCGGCTTCGAGGCGACCGGAGTAAACCCGAACGAAGGTCAACTTGCCCAAGTGCGGATCAGTGGCGATTTTGAACGCCAAGCCGGAGAACGGCGCGTCATCGGTAGGTTCACGAGTGTCTTCGATCGACTCGTCCTTGGCGCTGTGACCCTTAACCGCGCCCACGTCGATCGGGCTCGGCAGGTAAGCAACCACGGCGTCGAGCAAGGGCTGAACGCCCTTGTTCTTGAACGCGGTGCCACAAAGAACCGGGTTGAGCTTGGCTGCCAAGGTCGCGCGACGGATCGCGGCGTTCAACTGCTCGACCGAGATGTCTTCGCCTTCGAGGTAAAGCTCGGCGATTTCGTCATCGGCATCCGAAAGCGTTTCTAGCAGAGCGTCACGGCCTTCTTCAGCCGCGTCAGCCAGATCTGCCGGGATCTCTTCAACTTCATAGTCCTCGCCGACGGCGGTTTCGCCGCGCCAAGTCAACGCCCGCATGCCAACCAAATCAACCACGCCGACAAAGTCGCCTTCGGCGCCGATCGGAATCTGCAGCACCAACGGCGTTGCGCCTAGGCGCTCGCGGATGGTCTTGACGCAGAAGTCGAACGAGGCGCCGGTGCGGTCGAGTTTGTTGACGAAGCACATGCGCGGGACGCCGTACTTGTCGGCCTGACGCCAAACGGTCTCGGACTGCGGCTCAACACCGGCAACGCCGTCGAACACCGCGACCGCACCGTCGAGGACGCGCAGCGAGCGCTCAACCTCGACGGTGAAGTCAACGTGGCCGGGGGTGTCGATGATGTTGATCTGGTGGTTCTTCCACCAGCAGGTCGTCGCGGCCGACGTGATGGTGATGCCGCGTTCCTGCTCCTGCTCCATCCAGTCCATGGTGGCCGAGCCCTCATGGGTGTCACCGATCTTGTAGTTAATACCGGTGTAGAACAAGATGCGCTCGGTCGTGGTCGTCTTACCGGCATCGATGTGCGCCATGATGCCGATGTTGCGGACCCGAGTTAGGTCGGTCGTGATGTCGGTTGCCACTGAGCTGTCAGCCTTCGCAGAGAGTTTGTTTTAGGAGCAGGAGTTGGTTTAGTCCAAAGGGACCAAAATCACCAGCGGTAGTGGGCGAACGCCTTGTTGGCTTCGGCCATCTTGTGGGTGTCTTCGCGCTTCTTCACGCTGGCACCCAAGCCGTTGCTGGCGTCGAGCAGTTCATTCTGGAGACGCTCGGCCATCGTCTTTTCACGACGTTCGGAGCTGTACTTGACCAGCCAGCGAAGTGCCAAGGTCGTCTGACGACCCGGACGGACGTCGATCGGGACCTGGTAGGTCGCACCGCCGACACGACGGCTCTTGACCTCAAGGCTCGGCTTTACGTTGTCGAGCGCGCGCTTGAGGGTGATTACCGGATCGGTGCCGGACTTCTCACGAGTGCCTTCAAGAGCGGTGTAAACGATCCGCTGAGCAACCTGCTTCTTGCCGTCAAGCAAGATCTTGTTGATCAACTGGGTAACCAGTTGGCTACCGTAAACCGGATCGGTTTCGATTGGACGCTTTGGAGCGGGACCCTTACGTGGCATCAGCTCTTCTCCTTCTTCGCGCCGTAACGGCTACGAGCCTGCTTGCGGCCCTTGACACCCTGGGTGTCGAGCGAGCCGCGGATGATCTTGTAACGCACACCTGGCAAGTCCTTCACACGACCACCGCGAACCAACACGATGGAGTGCTCTTGCAGGTTGTGGCCTTCGCCTGGGATATAGGCAGTCACTTCGGTGCCACTGGAGAGACGAACACGGGCGACCTTACGCAAAGCCGAGTTCGGCTTCTTCGGGGTCGTGGTGTAGACGCGGGTGCAAACACCACGGCGCTGGGGCGAACCCTTCAGGGCCGGCGTGTTGGTCTTAACGACCTTGCTCTGGCGGCCCTTGCGGACAAGCTGGTTGATTGTGGGCACAATGCCTCTTTCTGGGAAGAATCCCGTTCGATCACGGGCGCGCAAGCGCGGCCACGTGGGTCTTTCTCGTTCTCCACCACACCGGCATCGGACCGCTGCAGTCACGGATCTTCAGGCCAGTGGCCCTTGTCCGTTCAAACGTCGCGCCAAACTAACGTTAGGCACGGCTACCAATGCTACACGAGCCTTCGGGAGCCGAACAAATCGGACCGGCAGTTGCCCGCGTTTAGGCCTCGCCCAACAGCAGTTCAGCCAAATGCATAGCCTGAACATCGGCTAGGTCGTCGAGTTGGGTGCGGCAACTGAATCCATCGGCAACCACGATTGCGGCCGGACCGGCGGCGCTAACGGCAGGCAACAATTGCTGTTCGGCCACGGCCACCGAAACTTCGTAGTGCCCCTTTTCTACTCCGAAGTTGCCGGCCAGCCCGCAGCAGCCGCCAAGCCGCTCGATCGTCGCCCCGGTTCGCTGGAGCAAGCGCATGTCTGCCTCGAAGCCGATCACCGAGTTCTGGTGACAGTGCGGCTGAACTACTAAGGTCTTGCCACTGAGGTCCGGCAGGGCAAGATCTTCGACCTGGTCAAGCAGTTCGGCCAAAGTGAACATGCCAGCGGCAACTTGTGCCGCTCGCGGGTCGTCGACGAGTTCGACCGCGTCACTTCGCATAACTGCAAGACACGACGGTTCTAGGCCGACGATCGGCACCTGCTGCTCGACAAAGGGATGCAACTGATCGACCGCGGCGGCCACCAGTGCACTTGCCGTGTCCAGTTGCCCGGTGGAGATCCAGGTCAAACCGCAACACTGTTGGCGTTCTAAGAACCGCACTTCAAAACCGGCCTGCTCGAGCAGTTTGACCGCACTCAAGCCTGCCGCGGTGGAGAAGTATTCGGTGAACGAGTCGGTCCAAACCAATACCGGCTTACCGCCCGCAGGCGAAACGTGCCCGGCCAATTCCTTCGTCAGTGTCTTGGTGGCGAACTTCGGCAGACTGCGGCGCTGATCCACCCCGGCCACCCAGCGAGCGATGTGCGCGATCCCTGGGGTGCGCAAAAGCAAGTTGACCAGGCCGGCGAACGGGGCATTCAGTTTGGCCCACATCGGCAGCCGACCCAAAATGTAGTGGCTGCGCGGTCGCCACCGACCGCGATAAGTCTGGAACAGCACTTCGGACTTGTAACTTGCCATGTCCACACCGGTCGGGCAGTCGCCGAGACAGCCTTTGCACGACAGGCACAAGTCAAGCGCCTCGTGAACTTCTGGGCTCGACCAGCCACCGTCGATTAGCCGGCCGTCGACCATCTCTTGCAGCACCCGCGCCCGCCCACGGGTGGACGACTTCTCGTCTCTGGTGGCCTGGAAGGACGGGCACATGACTCCGGCCGCGGGCGCGGCCAAGCATTTTCCGACCCCGGTGCAGCGATGCACCGCGGTACCGAAATCACCGTTGTCGTGAATGAGTCGCAGGCCGGAGCGGGTTTTTTCCAGCCCAGCCGGCCAGCCGGTCCCCTGGCCGCGCAGGTCCTCGTCCAACGGACGCGGGCGAACCAGCACTCCGGGGTTGAGCAGATCGTTCGGGTCGAAGATCGCCTTCACCTGCCCGAACAGGTCGATCGCCTCGGCCGAGTACATCAGCGGAAGCAGTTCCGAGCGCGCCCGGCCGTCGCCGTGCTCGCCGGAAAAGGATCCGCCAAACTCGGCTGCCAAGGTGGCCGCATCGGTCAAGAATGATCTGAAGCCCTGCTTGCCGTCTGGCTCGCTCAGCGGAAAATCAATCCGAACGTGGACACAGCCGTCGCCAAAATGCCCAAACGGAACACCGTGGAGGTCGTGCTCGACCAGCAAGGATTCGAATCGGCGAAGGTAAGCGCCAAGTTTCTCAGGCGGAACAGCCGCGTCTTCCCATCCAGCGAGGGCCGGCCGATCCCAAACCCGAGCGGCCAGACCGGCTCCTTCCTCACGGATCCGCCAGAGCACGGCTTGTTCGGCCGACGAAGTCACATGCCGATGTTCGCGCGCTCCTGCGGCTCGAACCACCTGCTCGGCGACGGCCTTCAGTTCTTGAGCGTTCTCCCCGGCCAGTTCGACGTACAAGAAGCCGTCGCCAGCAGGCAGTTCGGGAACACTCGAGACCCCGTTTGCTCGGCGGTAGGCATCGACAATTCGGTTGTCGAGGCCTTCGCAGGCGACCGGGCAGAACGGCAAAATAGCCGGAACGTGGTCGGCGGCCTCAGCCATCGTGCCGTAGGACAGCACCACAAGGTGGCGAACCGCAGCATCGCGCACCAGGTCGACGGTTGCTCCGAGCATCACCGCCAAGGTTCCCTCGGTGCCAGCCATGAACGAGCCGACGTCAAAACCGTTTTCTGGCAGCAAATGCTCGAGGCTGTAGCCCGATACCTGGCGGCCGAAGCGGCCGAACTCGGTGCGAATCTTGGCAAGGTTCGCGCTCGCGAGGTTTCGCAGCGATTCCAAGGTCGGCGAGTTCACCAACACGTCGCGACCAACCTGCAGGCGCTCGCCGGCTGGGGTGAGCAGGTCAAGCGCCGCGATGTTGTCGGCGCTGCGCCCGTATCCCAGCGCACGGTTCCCGCAGGCGTTGTTGCCGATCATCCCACCGACAGTGCAGCGCGTATGAGTTGACGGATCCGGGCCATAACGCAGCCCGAACGGTTTGGCCGCCCGCTGCAGCACCGCATGGACGACACCCGGCTGGACCTCCGCGGTGGCGGTGGCTTCGTCGACGGCAAGCACACGGTTTAGGTGCTTGGCGAAATCCAAGATGATGCCCCTACCGATCGCGTTTCCGGCGATCGAGGTGCCGGCGCCACGAGAGGTGATCGGGGTGTTTGTCGCTTGGCTTACTGCCATCACCGCGTGGATCTCGTCAAGGTCTCGCGGCCGGACCACGACTGTCGGCTCTACTCGATAGAGCGAAGCGTCCGAGCTGTAGAGCGCCCTAGCCAACGCCGAGTCGTCAACATCGCTGACCCCGGCCGCCTTGAGCTCAGCGACCACCTCGCGCGACTGGTCCACCACGAGGTGCATATTACTTGACCGCAAGTCGCGGGCCTGGTTCCGCCAGTTTGGCGAGCGCCAAAATCACCAAAGCTCGATCGAATCGGCCAAGATCGCCACCACGTCTTCGTGGCTCACCGCGCGCGGCGCGGTGCTGAGCAGACGCTGTTGCTTCATCGTGCCTTCGGCCAACCTGGCTAGGTCGCCGGCCCCAAAACCCAACTCGGCCAGCCCGGACGGCACCGAAACTGCGCGCATGATCGAAGTCAGGACGGTGGGCAAGAAGTCGGCCGGGTTCGCGGTCATTTCGGCGGTCGGGTCAAGCAGCCGAGCCGCCTCAACGTGCCGTTCGGGAGCAGCGTCAAAAGTGAACCGGAAGGCCGCCGGCGCGGTCATTGAGACGGCCATTCCGTGCGGCACCAGACCGTGCCCGGTGGCGCCGTCGTTGGCCGGATAGTCTCCCGGCTGGTAGTCGCCCACCTGGCCGGCGATCGGATAGGCGTTCGCGTGCGGGATATGAACTCCGGCATTGCCGAATCCAAGACCGGCGAAGGTGGCTGCCAACGCCATTTGTTCACGAGCGGCGACGTTCGCCCCGTCTTCGACCGCGGCCACAAACGAGTTGCTCATCAGCGACATCGCCCGCTGCGCCCACAAGTCCGCGATCGGGTTCGACCCGCAATAGGGCACCCGCTCGCTAGCGCGCTTCGACTCATAAGCCGCGTACGGTCGGGCGGTGTAGCTTTCCAAGGCGTGGCACAGTACGTCCAGCCCTGAGGCCGCAGTGACTCCAGCTGGTTGAGTCAAGGTGAGTTCAGGGTCGACCACAGCGTAAGTCGGCCGCAGCGCCACATGAGAGATGCCGGTTTTTACGTTCTGCGCGACCACGTCGAGCACACAGATGGTGGTGCTCTCGCTGCCGGTTCCGGTCGTAGTAGGCACTGCGATCAACGGCAACAAGGGCTTACTCGGCGCCTTGGCCCGACCGACCGGAGCGTTGATGAAGTCCATCAACTCGCCATCGTTGGTGACCAAAAGGTTGACTGCCTTCGCCGTGTCGATGCTGCTGCCGCCACCAATCGCAATGATCGCGTCAAACGGACCGCTCGCCCGCGCAAACTCAACCGCGGCGATCAAACTCGCATCGGTCGGTTCCACTCGGGTGCCGTCAAACACAACCGCTGAAACTCCGGTGGCCCGGATTTGATCAGCAAGTTCGGCCGGCGCTCCGGTGCCAGCGACGCCGGCATCAGTGACGATCAGCACATTCCGGCACGCGTACCGGGTCAGGTCGTGAGCGATTTCGTGGCGGGACCCCGGCCCGAACTTCAATGCCGGGGCCCCGTAGGTGAAGATCGTCTCTGGCTGCGCTGGTGCAAACATGACTGAACCTTACGACCCGACCGGCTACTCTTGAGTATCCACAACGATTTCCAAGGGGATACATGCGCCGCCTCACGGCCAGCACTGCCGCAATCGCATTACTTTTTGGCATTGGAGCCTGCTCGAATACCGAAACGGCCCCCGAGCCCAATCCGACCACGGACACGGCCGAAATCAATGCCCACGAGGCCGGACCAGCCAGCCCCATCGGCTTTGGCTTGAGCGTGCCAAAGGGAGCCGTTCAGCTCGGTCCGCTCGTTCGCTTCCGCAGCCCGGCGCTGATCGCCGCCTACCAGCCAGAACTTGAAGCTGTACAAGCCGAACAAGCAGCCGAGAACCTCAGCCAAACCGACGCCACCCCTAGTACTGCCCCGCCTTCGACGAGCCCGTCCCCCACTGCGACGAACAAGCCCGAGGGCGACTCGTTCGCCGATTTGGACTCTCCGCCCCGGCCGGATTCCTTCGTTTCGGTCATGCGGATCGACGGGGACCCCACCCCGACCGTGCGGCGGATGTTGGCCCAGTTAGCCGTTCTTGTGCCAGACGCGAAAATTGTTTCGGACGATCTGAGCGCCTACTGCCAAGCAGCAGACCGCCGAATCTCGAACTGCAGGCTCGACCTGACTGGGACTACTCCGGGTAACCGTCGATTGCGGGTTCAGTTGACCGTCGACCCAGGCAGCCTGTTGACCCGCACCGGCTCGATCGGCTCGCTGGAGCGGCCGGTGATGACCGTGCAGCTCACCAATGTCGGCGACCCGCGCAAGGCACAAGAGAACCGCGACGCAGAGAAACTTGCCGGACCCCAAGACGTTGAGAAGACTTCCGAGACCTCCGGCTGGATCTGGCCGAAAATGGACGAAGATGCACCCGCGACTGGACCGGTGATCGACGGCTTTGTGCCGCCGTCGAGTGCGACCGTGCTGCTTTCGGCCGACCGGCCACAATTTGCCACCATGACCACCGCGCGCGCCACCATCGCCACCGAGGTCGCCGCGACGTTCATGGCCGAACGGGTGCGCTCCTCGCAAATCAAACGTGATGTCATCTCGGACCTCAACGAAGTCATCATCACCACTTGGGGCACCGACCGTAAGGGACGTGAACTGCGCACGGTCCACACCTTGTCCGCCCGCGGCAACTACTTGACCTTGTTCGTAAACCCGGCCAAGTAGGTGACCTAGGTTCACCCACCGAGCCACTAAAGTCTGCTGGGTGAACAGCCGCTCCTGCCCCAACGATTCGGTGTTAGCGCCAACTGGTCGGGTGGCGTATCTGGACAATGCCCGATATTGGGTGATGCTTCTGGTCGTAATCGGCCACAGCCTCACCTTGTTGGTCTCGATCGATTCCGCCCGCGGTCTCTATCTGTGGATTTACCTGTTCCACATGCCTTTTTTCGCGTTGATTTCCGGATACACGGCACGTAACTACGTCGGCAGCCCGCGCCAAGTTCGCCGCCTCGTTTCCACCCTTGTGGTGCCTTACCTGCTAGTCGAAACTAGTTTGCAGCTGATCACGCAGCACTATGAACAAAAGCCAGAACATCTGATGCTGCTTTCACCGCAGTGGCTCGCCTGGTTCCTTGCTGCGATGGTCATCTGGCGTTTGACCACACCCATCTGGCGAAGCCTCAAGCATCCGATCCTGGTAGCGGTCGCGATTTCGCTGGCTTCTGGGCTGATCGAGATTCCGAACTTCTTGGCCGTTCACAAAGCATTAGGGATGCTGCCGTTTTACGTGGTCGGGATGTATTTCAGGCTCGAATGGTTTTGGAAGCTAGGCACTTTGGCCAACCGAATCGCCTCAGTCGTTCTGCTTGGTACGGCGTTCGTGGTTTGTCAGTTGTACCCGGTCGAGATCACCGAACGATGGCGAAGCACTTGGCTGCTGTGGAAATGGCGCTATGACGAGATCGACGCCGGCTGGATTGAAGGCTTGGCCATCCGTTCGGTAATGCTCGTGATCGCCTTCACCCTAACTTTCGCCGCGCTTTCGCTGATTCCTCGTGGCCATAGTTGGACTTCCGATCTTGGCCAACGCACGCTCTACTGCTATCTATTACACGGTTACGTGATCGCCTTCTTGACCTTCGAGTTGGACATTTGGCCCGAACTCAAGCCCTACGGCAATTTGGCGGTGCTGGGCTGCGTGGCCGCCGCGATCGGCTTGGCCAATCTACTGATGACCAAACCAGTCGCCACGGTTTTCCGGCCGGTCTTTGAGCCCGAACTGAATTGGCTGTTTCCAAAGCATTCGCCGGACAAACTTCCGTCTTAGGCCAAAAGCGAAGGGTCCCCGCCAATGGCGGGGAC